>JARLFZ010000023.1 GCA_031296305.1 Occallatibacter sp.
GTGCGGATCGCACCATGGGCACGGAGATGATTACGGATTACGTTCCGGGCGCTTACATGACGCACGACATGCTGCACATGCGCGGCGGCCACCAGACCAGTTGGCTGATCGACGGCGTGGCCATTCCCAATACCAAGATCGCCTCGAACGTGGGGCCGCAGATCGATCCCAGGGATATCGACTCGCTGGAAACGCTGAGCGGCAGCTACGACGCCGACCTGGGCGACCGCACCTACGGGATATTCAATGTGCTGCCGCGAAACGGGTTTGCGTTCAACCGCGATGGCGAGCTGATGCTGTACGCGGGCAATTTATACACCGGCGAGGCGCAGCTTTCACTCGGCAATCACTCGGAGAAAACGGCGTGGTATGCCAGCGCCACGGGTTCACGGTCGAACTACGGCCTGGCAACACCGGTGACGGGGATCGATCACGACGCGACAAATTCCGAAAGTGGGTTTGTGTCGGTGATCCACAATCAGACGGCGAGGGATCAATTGCGCGTCGACGGGCAATTGCGCGAGGACTATTTTCAAGTGCCGTACGACCCGAGCCAGACGGATTATGAATGTGCGTCCACTTATTACTGCTCGTATGGGCTGAGGGATGGACAAACCGAGCGCGACTCGTTTGTGATTGCCAACTGGGTGCACACGTTCTCGGCGAAGGCGCTGGTTTCCACTGCTCCGTTCTACCACTGGAACCAGTCGAATTACGATTCAAATCCGAACGACCAGCCCGTGGCCACCACGTGGAACCAGAACTCGAATTACGGCGGGGCGCAGGCGGATGCGCGGCTGGACGCGGGACCCAATGCATTTTTGAACAGCTTTTCCGGCGGGCTCTACGCGTTTTACCAGCACGAAAACGATCTGTTCGGCGTGCAAGTGAACGACGGCAGCGCACCATCGGAGCCGAACCAGCCGGCCGGCGCCGATGCGGGCTTGCTCGAATTTTACCTTGGCGATCATCTGCGGCTGGGCCAGTACGTAACGCTGCTGGGCGGCGAGCGTTTCTCTATCTACCGCGCGGGCTTGAACGAGAGCGCGACGTATCCGCGCATCGGAATGACGGTGCGGATTCCGCGGCTGAACTGGGTGCTGCGCGGATTCTACGGGCACTTCTTCCAGCCGGCGCCGATTCTTACGGTATCAAGCGCGGTGCTGAATTACGCCGCCAACCTCGGCGGAGGCGAAAATTACTTTTCGCCCATCCCTTCGGAACGCGACGAGGAGCACCAGTTCGGCATCGAAATCCCCTACCGCGGATGGATGCTCAATATCGATACGTTTAAGAATCGCGTGAATAACTTCCTCGACCACTCGAACCTCGGCGAGTCGAATATGTATTTTCCGATCGCAGTGGATGGCGCGCTGGTGCGCGCGTGGGAGATGTCGCTGCACTCGCCGTCGCTTTGGCGCTACGGGCAGTTTTACGCGACTTATTCCAACCAGATTGCCGAGCAGCACGGAAACATCATCGGCGGATTCACGTGCAGTGATCCGAGCGACCAGGCATGCGCATTGGGGCCGGACTACATCCCGGTTGACCACGACCAGCGCAACACGCTGAACACGGGGTTCACGGCGAACCTGCCGATGCACACGTGGTTCGCGACCAATGTGTACTACGGGTCGGGGTTCACCAACGGTCTGGCTTGCACAGATCCATCGTCCTGCCCAAATAACGGGCAATACTACGGGCCGGATTTGCCGGCGCACACAACGTTCGATTCGTCGTTGGGTCATGCGCTCGGCGAACGATGGAAATTGTCGGTGACGGCCATCAATGTAACCAACCACCGCGTACTGCTGGATAACTCGATCACTATCGGAGGGTTCCATTTCAACGACCCGCGGATGATTGCAGTGGAGGCGAAGTACCGGTTCCATTTCTAGGAAGAAAGCGGAGTTAGCGGGGTTAGCGACGTTAGCGGAGTTAGCGGAGTTGGCGGCGTTAGCGGAGTTAGGAAAAGTCGCCGGCTGCGGTATTTGCCTGGGCTCAAACAAATCTTCCGGCGATTTGCAGATTAATTCGCAGAATCGGTTAGCATGAAAATCCATGGGAAGCGTTTTTGAAAAACTCAATCTCGGAAGCCGGCAGGAGATGGTGGTAATGCACGCTCCGGAGAGCTTTGCGCCGGAGTTGGCCAAGCTGCCGGTGATCACGATTCATCACCACGTGGAATCGGTGGCGGAGGCGGGGTTCTGGCTGGCGTTTGTAACGCGCAAGAGCGAAGTGGAGAAGCTCGCGCCCGCGATCGCACGCCGCGCCAAGGGCGACGCCATCGTGTGGTTCGCCTATCCCAAGGGCACATCTAAGAAGTACACCTGCGACTTCAACCGCGACACCGGATGGGCGTCGCTCAAGAAGCTGGGGTTCGATACGGTGCGGGCCGTGGCCATCGACGACGACTGGACGGCACTGCGCTTCCGCCGGAAAGAATTCATCAAAAGTAAAGAGCGGAGTTAGCGGAGTTAGCATGTCGGCACGCCAGCAGCATCCCTATTGGCTCTCAACGACGAAGAGTCCGGGGAGAACCTCGCCAGCTTTGCCTTCGACGACATGAGTGAAGGCGGAGGCATTGAGCGGAGGCTCGGGGCCGATGTAGACGGTGCGGGCGCCGGCTTGGCGCGCCCAGTGGACGAAGTTGGCCGCGGGATAGACTGAGCCGGAAGTGCCGATGACGAGCATCAGCGTGGATTCTGCGATTTCGCGCTCGATGCGCGGCATTTCAAGAGGGATTTCGCCGAAGAACACGATGTGCGGGCGCAGGCGTCCGCCGCAAGGGCAGTGGCCGACGGCGTCGAGGCTCGCGTAGATGGTGCGATCTTCGACGGGTGGGCGGCCGCACTCGTGCTCGCAGCGGGCTTTCGCGAGCTCGCCGTGCATGTGGACCAAGTTCTTGCTGCCGGCGCGCTCGTGCAGGTCGTCGACGTTCTGGGTGCAGAGAAAAAAGCGGCCGCCCGCACGCGATTCGAGCTGCGCTTCAAGCTCGGCCAGCGCGATGTGAGCGGGATTGGGTGCGGCTTTCTCGCAGTCGGCAAGGCGTTTGGAATAAAAGTCCCAGACTAGCGCCGGATTGCGCCGCAAAGCCTCGGGCGTGCAAATTTCTTCCACGTTGTATCCGGCCCACAAACCGTCCGACGCGCGAAAGGTGGGCAACCCGCTCTCCGCGCTGATGCCAGCGCCGGTGAGGACGAAGACGCGGTCGGTGGGTAGTACGGAGATGGACATAATGACAGCTTTCAGCTGTTAGCTATCAGCTTCCTTCGAGCCATCTTGCCGGTGCGAGGATTCAAGGGCTGATGGCTGAAAGCTGACGGCTGCTTTCACGGCACTAGCAGAATCTTCCCCGTGGTTTTGCGTTCTTCGAGGTCAATCTGGGCCTGGGCCGCCTGGGCGAGCGGGTAAGTGTGTTCTGTGCGCAACTTGAGTTCGCCCTTGGCCGCCCAGTTGAGCACGTCGCCGGCGCGCCACTCGAGCTCGGCGCGCGTAGCAATGTAATGCCAGAGCGTAGGCCGCGTGAGAAAGAGCGAGCCTTTGCTGTTGAGCAGGCTGGGATCGAAGGGCGGAACAGGGCCGCTGGAAGCGCCGAAGAGCGCCAGCAGTCCACGAGGGTGCAAACAATTGAGGCTGCCCTCGAAAGTAGTCTTGCCGACGGAGTCATACACGACGTCGACGCCCTTGCCGCCGGTGAGGCGCTTGACCTCGACTTCGAAATTTTTTTCGGTGTAGAGAATCACGTCGGAAGCGCCGGCCTCGCGCGAGAGCTCGGCCTTGGCCTTGGTGGAAACGGTAGTGATGACGCGCGCGCCGATGCGAGTGGCTATCTGCGTAAGTAACAGACCTACGCCGCCGGCTCCAGCGTGCACCAGCGCGGTATCGCCGGCCTTGAGCGGGTAGGTGGAGTAGGCGAGATAATGCGCCGTCATGCCTTGCAACATGGCCGCCGCCGCCGGCTCCATCGCGAGGCCTTGCGGAATTTTGACGAGTTGCGCAGCGGGCACCAGAGCGTACTCCGCATAGCTGCCGATGACGGAGGTGGAGACGACCGCATCGCCGGCGGCAAATCCCGTGACGCCGGGGCCAAGCTCCTCGACTGTGCCGGCGGCTTCGCTGCCTGGGATCAAAGGCAAGGCGGCCTTGTAGACGCCTTTGCGGAAATAGATCTCGATGAAGTTGACCCCGATGGCCTCAATGCGTATCAGGATCTGACCTGGTCCCGGCTCGGGAATGGGCAGGTCGGCGACTTGCAGGACTTCGGGTCCGCCAGTTGAATGAAACTGGATGGCTTTCATGACTGCGATAAGGATGAACCCTGAGGGCGGATGAAAGCAAGGGAATAGGGAGTAGCCAATAGAGAGTAGTAAGACTCCGTGGCCCGATCTTTCTATTGGCTACTCCCTACTCTCCATCCCTTGCTTTTACAGCAGGCCGTCCGGGCGCTCAGAGAGCAGGCTCTGCTCGTCGGCAGAGACCAGGCGGACCAGGCGATCGACGGAGTAGGATGCGGGGCGCTGGCTGCTGTAATAGTGGCGCACCTGCAGTTCGCCGAGCAGACCGATGGCCAGCAACTGAATACCGGCCACGATGAGCACAGAAGCAATCACAAACATGGGGCCGTGAAGGTGCATCACGTCCATCTGGGGATTGAAGATCTTCATGCCCAGCAGCGCGGCGGCCATCACACTCCCGGTGAACATGCCCAGGATGCCGAAGCCGCCGAAGAAATGCAGCGGCCGGCTCATGTAGCGAAGCAGGAAGCGAATGGTCATCAGGTCGAAGATGACGCGGAAGGTGCGTCCCAGGCCGTAATGGCTCTTGCCGCGCTCGCGATTCACGTTGCGGATAGGTATTTCGCAGATTGAGGCGCCGTACCAACTGGCGAGTGCGGGAATGAAGCGGTGCATCTCGCCATAGAGCGGAATGTTCTGGATGACTTCGCGGCGATAGGCCTTGAAGGTAGTGCCGAAGTCGTGAATGGGCACGCCGGAAAGGCGGGCCATAATCCAGTTGGCGCACGCGGATGGGATGCGGCGCAGAAAGACATTGTCGATGCGCACCTTGCGCCATCCGGAGACGACGTCGTAGCCCTCGTCGAGCTTTTCTACAAATGCGGGAATATCGTTGGGGTCGTGCTGCAGGTCGCCATCCATTGCCAGGACGAACTCGCCGCTGGAGTGGTCAAAGCCCGCAGCCAGGGCAGAAGTCTGGCCGAAGTTGCGGCGCAGCTTGACGATTAATACACGGCTGTCGACGGCGGCAATCTCCTCGAGAAGCTTGTAGGTTCGGTCCGTCGAACCATCGTCCACGAAGACCAACTCAAAAGAGTCGCCCACCTGCTCCATGACCTGCTTGAGGCGCGCATAGAGGATGGTTACGTTTTCTTCTTCATTGTGAAATGGCACCGCAATGGAATATTTCGCCATATTGATCCTTTAGACGATAAATCGCCGCGCTGAGGATGCTGAGCAGTCTCTAAGAAAATCCCCAGGGAGGCGCGAGCGGCCAAACCCGAAATGCCTTGACTCCGCCAACAGCCCATGAAGGCGGAAATCCCAAAGGGTCTAACGTTCGAGTTCGTCGAGCATGGCCTGCATCTCGCTGAGGGCGTGGCTATTACCCCTGCGTGCGGCACAACCGATTCCGGCCTTCAACCGCTCGATCGCCTCGTTCTTTCTGCCCGCACCCTCCAGGGTTTGCGCGGACATGAAATAGCCTGCAGTGTAATCCGGATCGTTGGTCAGAAGTGTATCAAACTCCGCCAAAGCAGCCGCAATTTCACCACGGCTCGCCAATTCCATCGCGATTCCGTAGCGAGCAAAGCTGTTTCTTGGGTCCAGAGCAAGAATTTCTTTCAGTCTTGCGATCTTATCCATCGTGCTCGCATCCGGCTCCGCCATTTTCGATCGGGCCGCGGGGAATTTGCGTAAATGGCAGGGATTGCCGAAACTGAAACAGGATGCGACAACGCAGCCCGGCCACTCTCTGCCAATAGACTTATTGTAGCTGGCCGGAGTAGGAAATTGCGAGAAGCCCAAGAACAGGCGAAGGAAAGCGGAGGCGTCATGAGCAGCCAGGAAAGCCATCCCGGAGTACGGACGGTAGCGAGCACGCAATCGGAGATGACGGAGATTGTGCTGCCCAACGACACGAATATGCTGGCCAACCTGCTGGGCGGGCGGCTCATGCACTTTATCGACGTGACGGGCGCCATGGCGGCCTACCGGCACGCGCGCACCCACGTAGTGACGGCCTCGATGGATCACATCGATTTCATCCAGCCGGTGCGATTGGGCGACCTGGTGACGCTCAAGTCGAGTGTGAACCGGGCCTTCACCAGCTCCATGGAAGTGGGCGTGAAGGTGTGGGCGGAGAATACGCGAACCGGTGCGGTGTCGCACGTCGCGAGCGCCTACCTTGTGTTCGTGGCCGTGGACGAGCATGGGCGATTGCAGAAGGTTCCGCAATTGAAGCCGGAGACGCCGGACGAAATGCGGCGCTATGAGGATGCACTGCTCCGGCGCCAGCACCGCGAAGGCGAAAAAAAGCGGCGCACAAAGGCCAAGCTGGTGACTGCATCGCTGAATGATGCCGGCGCGATTGAGCCGTAGCCGCAGTTCACAGTTCTCAGTTTGCCGGTGGCGAGGGCGCGCGAAGGCGGCGCAAGCTTTGACGTATCCCACATCTCAAAAACGAGGTGTGGGGCACCCACAGGTTCCATCTGCGCGCACGGTAAAATCGGAAGAGGAGATTGACGATGGCGCATGGAAACGCGATGCCGCAGCCGGTGGCACTGCCGGGAGTATCAAAAATAGTTGCCGTGGGATCAGGCAAGGGCGGCGTGGGCAAAACCACGGTGGCCGTGAACCTGGCCATCGCGCTTTCCAGGCTCGGGCAGCGCGTGGGGCTGATGGACGCCGACGTTTACGGGCCGAACGTACCGCTGATGATGGGCTCTTCGCAGTCGCCCAAAGTTGGACCGGGCAACATGATCGAGCCCAACCTGACGCACGGCATCAAGACCATTTCGATCGGCTACATTTCGCCCGGCGACAAGCCGCTGGTGATGCGCGGACCCATGCTGCACCAGATCATTCGCCAGTTTTTGCAGCAGGTGAATTGGGGCGAGCTGGATTATCTAGTGGTGGATCTGCCGCCGGGCACCGGGGACGTCGCGATTTCGCTAGTGCAGACCGTGCCGCTCACGGGTGCGGTGGTGGTATCGACGCCGAGCGACGTGAGCCTGGAAGACGCGCGCAAGGCACTGGAGATGTTTGCCCAGGTGAATGTGGACGTGCTGGGGATCGTGGAGAACATGAGCCACTTCACCTGCCCGCATTGTCACCAGGAGATCGACATCTTCTCGCGCGGCGGCGCGGAGCGCACGGCGAAACAGTTTGGCGTGCCGTTTCTGGGCGCCATCGAGCTGATACCGTCGATCCGCGAAGGCGGCGACCGCGGCCTGCCGGTGGCACTTGCCGGTCCGAAGAGTCCGCAGGCGGCGGCGTTCTACGCGATTGCAGAGAAAGTAATGGAGCAGGCAGAAAAATCGGCAGCGGCAGCGACGGATGTAATCGAGATCAAGTAACAGTGGTCATGGTCAGTCATCAGAAAAAAAGCGGGGCGTGTGCCCCGCTTTTTTGTTGCCGAGTTACGTCTACCGCCAGTGACCTTCAACCAGGACATATTGGCCATGATGATGTTCCCAGTGGTGGGCGATCCAGCGTTGGCCCCTATGCGGCGGTTGTTCGTAGTGGCCGGGCGTCCAGACATAACGGCCGCCATCGTAGCGGTGATAGCCGTTCTGCCATACGTATCCATCTCCCGGAGGCGGGCCGCGCCGTTCGTACACCGGCGGGGGTGGCCCGATGCGAATCACGACCTGCGCAAACGATGCCGCAGGGATCAGGGTAAAAGCGAGCAACAATGCCAATGCGACCTTCTTCACTAGAATCGAGTCCTCCAGAGGTTGGGTACTTGTGAGTTACCGCGCAGGTTCTCCATGCTGCGGAAATGAGCGTTGCGCGGCACATTCATTGCGCGCCCATTGTGACCCGCATACTTGTCACTTGTACCACCCCAGATTTTCTCCGCGCTGTACCACATTGCTCATTGCAGTTTGTTACAGTAAGCGGCTTCTCTCTTCAGGCAAAAAAGAGAGCGGGGACGTCCGCCCCGCTCTCTTCTTTTTTCCCTTGTCTTCCGGTTTACCGCCAGTGGCCTTCGACCAGGACCCAACCGTCACCGCGCTTCTCCCAGTGGTGTGCGACCCAGACCGCGTCGCGATGCGGGGGACGAACCCAGTGGCCGTGGACCCAGACATAGCGGTGGCCATTCCAGCGATGATAGCCGTCGACCCAGACCCAACCGTCATGCGGTGGACGCTCGTGCTCTTCTACGATGGGCGCGGGAGGCGCCACACGAACTACGATCTGCGCAAAAGCAGCGGCAGGCACGAGGCAGACAGCAAGTAACAGCGACAGTGCAGTTTTTTTCACAGAGATTGCCCTCCATGGCGAGTATCGATCGAGCCGGATTGGGGAAGCATTCCGGGCGATTGTTTCTATCAACACGCGGCTACGAAATTGGTTGTGTGTGCTGAAAAAGCAGAGCAACTCCACAATAGCTATTCCCATCGCATCCGTGCCCCACCCATTTCGCGCTTTTTGCGAAATGGGTGCGAAAGCAGGAGCCTGGGTACGCCAATCCTGAAACTGGTAGCGTTGAAGCCCGGAGGCTGCTCTTCACTTTTGGCGCGTGCGAAAACGGACAGCAAGCCCTTGCATTTGGATGCGGCGCCTCTAGGCAGGGTGGTCCGCGGTCGGGGGATTCTCGAGCCGAGGGGCGAAGACGTTGCCAAGGCGCTGAATCTGAGCGCCCACGCTGCGCAATTTATCTTCAATGTGCTCGTAGCCGCGATCCATGTGGTAGACGCGATCGATGACGGATTCTCCGTCGGCAACCAGCGCGGCCAGCACCAGCGAAGCGGAAGCGCGCAGGTCGGAACACATAACGGCGGCGGAGGAAAGCGGGGCCGGGCCGCGCACCGTGGCGGTGTTGCCATCCACCTTGATGTTGGCGCCCATGCGCACCAGTTCCTGCACATGCATGAAGCGGTTTTCAAAGATGTTTTCGCGCACCAGGCTGACGCCCTCAGCTTGCGTGGCCAGGGCCATGTACTGGGCCTGCATGTCGGTGGGAAAACCGGGATACTCCTCGGTAGAAATGTCGGCGGCGCGCAAACGCCCGTCGCCGTACACGCGGACCGCATCGGGGCCGAGCACGTCGACGCGCGCGCCGCACTCTTGCAGTTTGCTGATAACGGCGCCGAGGTGATCCGGGTTGCAGTTCGCCACAGTGAGGTCCCCGCCGGTGATGGCGCCAGCTATCAACAACGTTCCCGCTTCAATGCGATCGGGGTTAATGCGGTAACAGGCGCCGTGAAGTTTGGCTACCCCGTGCACATTGATGGTGGACGTGCCCGCGCCCTGAATCTTTGCGCCCATGGCGGTAAGCAGCGCAGCCAAATCGACAACCTCGGGCTCGCGGGCGCAGTTTTCGAGCAGTGTATCGCCCTCCGCCAGCACCGCGGCCATTAACAAATCTTCCGTCCCGGTAACGGTGATCCTGTCAAAAACAATGTGCGCGCCGCGCAGGCGTCCCACACCAGAATCCACGCGCGCCTCAAGATACCCATGCTCCTGCACGATGACCGCGCCCATCTTTTCCAGGCCCTTGATATGCAGATCGATGGGACGGCCGCCGATGGCGCAGCCGCCGGGCATGGCCACACGCGCCATGCCGGCACGCGCAATGAGCGGACCGAGAACCAGGGAGCTGGCGCGCATGGTTTTCACAATCTCGTAGCGCGCCACGGGATCGGAGAGCGAGCAGCAATTGATCGTGACGTGGTCCTGCGCGTCGCCCTCATGCCGTGCGACCACGGCGCCCATGGATGCGAGCAGACGCCGCTGCGTCTCAATGTCGCGCACCTGGGGAATGTTCTCGAGCGTGATCTCCTCATCGGTGAGAATGGCCGCGGCCATCGCGGGCAGCGCCGAGTTCTTCGCGCCCGAGACGCGCACCGTGCCGACCAGCGGATTGCCTCCGCGAATGATGAATTTGTCCATAGGAAAACGGCTATCAGCTTCTGGCCTCTAGCTCGGAGGCGCGGAGCGAGAATTCTCGCTCTCGGCAGCGAAGCTGACGGCGGGTCGCTAGCTTTCTAGTGTAAATGCGAAGCCGAGCGGTTCCGAAGCGCCACCATGTGCGGGTCTGGAGACCCACACGACAGCCGGTCAGGAGACCGGCGCTACTTTGATCCTGATCGCGGTCCCAGTTTTAGTTTCCCGTTGGCGCGGCGGGCACAAGGTTCAGCGGCTGGCTCAATGTAAAGAGCAAGACCGTCCCATTTTCCAGCGTCGCCTGAGGATGGCTCACCAGCAGATGCACGGAGATAACGCTGGCGCCGATGATGGTTCCAGCCAGCGCGCCGCCGGGTCCGCCGAGAATAGCCCCGGTGACCGCGCCTGTGCCCACCGCGCCACCGTACTCAATGCCGTCCTTCTTCATGCGCGAGCCGGGCGTCACCAGGCCTTCGTAGCCGATGCGGTCTGTTGATCCGGGAGCACCGGCCAACTGTGCATACAGGCGGAAGTGGGTGCCATCGGGCAAAGTTACCGATTCAGGACGCAGGCGCATGGAGCCGTGACCGCCGGCGCGACCCGACGAGACCGAAATCACTTTACCGTCAATTTGAGAGCCGGCAGGAATCAGCACCTGGCCGTTCTGAACCACATCTGAAGCGACTTCCGTATGGAAGGACTCACCGGGCTGGCTCTCCGAAGTGGAGAGGCGGCCCATGAGGCGAACGCGAATGGTAGTGCCTTCGCCGAGTTCGCCCTGGGGCAGCGGGGCAGGATGCACGATGTCGCCATCGGGATCGGGCATTTCGGAACGCCGGCTCAGAGCCGGCTGGGCAGCGTTGTCTGCCGGCGCCACCTGCACAATGCCGTCGTCGGTACCGTCGCCACGGGACGGAGGTGGAAGCGTCTCGGTAGCGCTGGCTGGAGCAGGAGCCGTCTCATTGGGAACGGTCTCAGCCGCGTAGGGCGGAGGTGCGGGCTGGGACATCGGCGCGACAGTGGACGGTGGCTGGCCGTAATGGCTGGGCGATGGCTTGGCCTGAGACGTATATTGCGGCGCGGCTTCGGGCGCCTGCGTGGTGATGGTGCTGTCAGGAGGAGGGTTAGAGGTACCCTGGTACGGATTCGACTGGTTCGCCTCCTGCGCTCCCAGTGCGACCGCCGTGGCGGCCATTAAGGCATACACAAGCCCGTGCGCAAGTCCATTCACAAGAATCGTCCGTTTCATCCTGATCTCCTCTCGCCGATCTGCTCCGCTGGCGAAATCATGTTCGCAGGGAACCCGAGCCGGGGGTCTCCCTTGACGCTGTAAACCCGGCGGGACGGGGAAAGTCGCCCTGCCGGCCGGGCAAAGTTGACAACCCGTCCAAATATAAGCGTAGCGTGCAATTGCGATGCCCTCTTGGGGCTGGACGCGGGTTGGTGCCTCGCGCGGCACGAATCAATTCGGTAACTGTCCCATAAAGGAGCCCTCGTATCGGCGTGTGACCGCTGCCACACTGCCCGCAGCCGCCATGTTTGTTAGAATCCGTACGGGACTTGAGTGATTTATCCGCATTTTTCCCGCAGACGGAGAGTGTTGTTTGAACGCGCAGGGGCTTTTGCACACCATTCAAAGCGCCGCCGGAGAAGCTCTTGCCGTAGATCGCCGTCCGCGACTGAATGACCGGTTACAGCACCACATTGTGAGGAGCGATATGACTGAGATTGTTGCTATTCGTGCGCGTGAAGTATTGGATTCGCGCGGCAATCCGACCGTTGAGGCGGACGTGATTCTGGAAAGCGGCGCCATGGGACGCGCCATTGTGCCTTCGGGAGCTTCCACGGGCGAGCATGAGGCCGTGGAGCTGCGCGATGGCGACAAGAGCCACTACATGGGCAAGGGCGTTCTGCAAGCGGTGGCCAATGTGGAAACCGTGATCGCGCCCGAACTGGAAGGCATGGACGCGTCGAATCAGAGATTGATTGATCAGTCGATGATCGCGCTCGACGGCACGCCGAATAAGGGCAAGCTGGGCGCGAATGCGATTCTGGCGGTTTCGATGGCGTGCACGCGCGCCGTGGCGCAGACGCTGGAGATTCCCCTCTACCGTTACCTGGGCGGCATTAACGCCTGCGTGCTGCCCACGCCGATGCTGAACGTGCTGAACGGCGGCGCGCATGCCGACTCGAACGTGGACTTTCAGGAGTTCATGATCATGCCCGTGGGCGCAGAGCGCTTCAGCGAGGCGCTGCGCTGGGCTGCGGAGACCTTCCACACGCTCAAAGGCGTGCTGAAGAAGAAGGGCTACAACACCGCGGTGGGCGACGAGGGCGGATTCGCGCCTTCGCTCAAATCCAACGCCGAGGCCATCGAGTTGATTCTCGAAGCCATTGAAGCCGCCGGCTACAAGCCCGGCGAGCAGATTGCCATCGCGCTCGATCCCGCGTCCAGCGAGTTCTACGACACCGAAAAGAAAAAGTACGTCTTCAAGAAGGGCGACAAGAGCGAGCTATCCAGCGAGGACATGGTTCGTTTCTACGACAACTGGGTTCGCCAATACCCCATCGTCTCGCTCGAAGACGGCCTGGCCGAGGACGACTGGGAAGGCTGGCGCATTCTCACCGACAAGCTGGGCAGCAAAATCCAGTTGGTGGGCGACGACATCTTCTGCACCAACCTCAAGCTGCTGCAGCGCGGCATCGACGAGGGCGTGGCCAACTCGATCCTCATCAAGCTCAACCAGATCGGCTCCGTCACGGAAACACTCGAAGCCATCGAGTTGGGCCGGCGTTATGGCTACACGTCAGTGATGTCGCACCGCTCCGGCGAAACCGAGGACACGTTCATCGCCGACCTGGCCGTGGCCACCGGCGTGGGCCAGATCAAGACCGGCTCGGTGAGCCGCACCGACCGCATCGCAAAGTACAACCAGTTGCTGCGCATCGAAGAAGAGCTGGGCTCGGGCGCGGTCTACCTGGGACTGGAAGGTCTGAACTACGGCGAGTAGATCCAGCCTCATTCTCGAGTTGTCATCCTGAACGAAGCGGGGGCGCTCGCCACGGCGAGCGCCCCGCGCATTTGAAGGATCTGAGGTTATGGTCCGTCTGGATTGACCGATGAAAATGACCGTCGCAACACCAAAGTGGTTGGCGATCACCCTTCTAATCGGATTGGTCGCGCAACTTGCGCAGACTCAGCCTCAACCATCGGCGCAGAATCCGCCGCTGATGCTCGTGACGTGGTTTGGCCCCGGGGCCATTGCGCTGCCCAATGGACATGATTGGAAACCGGAGCTGCTAACGGTGTACGACAATATTCAGCGTCCGGTGGCGCAGTTCTCCAACGCTAACTTGCACATCGATGTCTCCTATATTCTTTTCGAAAACCACTCCGGCAAACCAGATATGCAAGGCTGCCGCACGGACGCAATTGAGCCGATTCTTCAGCACGATGGCTCGATCATTTCAAAACGCGTTTACGGCGAGGCCACTACCAACACCGGCCAATCGCTCGCCACAGCTTCCTATTTGGTCGACATGAGCGCCGCCGGGGTTCCCCACCAGCGCAATCTCTTCGGCTTTGCGGCGGACGCCAAAACCTGCGCGGAGATACACATTTCCGCTTTTGGCGACGAGCCTGCAGTACTGAACACAATGAATTCCGAGCTGGCGGACTTTCATCCTGACCTCAACTATCAACCCAATGCTATCGACTACTTCCGGTTCGCCTCTGTGCTCTTCAAGAGCGCTCCCGGCCTTGCTGCCCCATATTACAAATCCTCGCTTGATGCCATGCCATCCGACGCTCGCTATCTCACTGCGCGCCGAGTAACCACGGATCAGCTCGTCATGTCTCTGGGTATGAGCGGCGATCTCAAGAACAGTCGCGCCGTCGCCGAAAAGGCCATTGTCGCCGATCCCGATTACCCGATCAATTACTACAATCTGGCTTGTGCTGATGCTGAGCAGGGAAACGCTGCCGACGCTAAATTGCACCTGCAAGAGGCGTTTGACCGTCGTGCCAACGTTCTAAGAGGCGAGCAGATGCCCGATCCTACGAAGGATGATTCGATTCTCAAGCTGAAAAAGAACAAAGAGTTCTGGGCGTTCGTTCAGACCCTTTCCCAACACTGAAGTTCAGAGTCAGGGTACACACGCTCTCGTTGAATGCCTGATAACAACTTGAATGCCCGCTGGAACCGCTGTGCCTGTCCCTCACGCGCCGCGGCCTCTACACTAAACTCAATGCGTTTCCTCACCACTTCCCTCCTGTTTTTTCTTTCTCCTGTCTTCGCGCAGACCGCGCCTCAATCGGCGGCGCCGCCACCGAAGATAACCCTGCACGACCTGCAGGAAGCCGACGCCCTCGGTTCGCAGCTTTACACAAACTCCAGCGTGACGGGACTGGTGCTCGTCGTCGTGCGTGGCGATCAGGTGTTCATCCGCGGCTATGGAGAGACCGCGCCGGGCTCGAACGTCGCACCGTCTGCGCAATCGGTCATCCGCCTCTGTTCGCTGACGAAAATCTTCACGACCGACGTACTCACCAAGCTTGCAGCAGACGGCACCGTGCGTCTCGACGACCCTCTGCAAAAATATGCGCCGCAAGGTGTTCACGTTCCGGAAAAGGACGCGCCCATCACGCTGGTGGATCTGGCCACACACACCTCCGGCTTCGACCGCGAAATCGGCACGGCCCCGCGCCACACGCCTCACTTCACCTACCCCGACTACGCGACACGCTGGCAGTGGCTGCCCACCGCGCAGCTCAAGTTCACTCCCGGCACGCAAGCCTGGTACTCGAATATTGGCTACGATCTGCTGAGCGATGCGCTGGCCAGCGCCGCGCACACGTCCTATCCCGCGCTGCTTTGGTCGCGCACGCTCAAACCGCTTGGCATGTGGGAGACGACGTTCTATCCCAGTGATGCACAGTGTGCGCGGCTGATGCGCGGCCCGCACAATGAGGGTCCGTGCACCGTGACCGAAAATACCGACGGCAGCAGCGGTCTCTATTCCACGCCCGAAGACATGGCAAAGTGGCTGCGTTACCTTGCCGGCCCGTCAACGCCCGCGTGGGCTGCGCAATCGGACGCCGCCCATGCGGTGTACAAGCTGACGTCGAGTCTCAAGCAGATGTTCGGCCTCAACCACGCGGGCAAGCCTGCGGGCATCGGTCTCGGCTGGATGCACCTGGGCGCGAACGACGATCCTTCGCACATCATCGAGAAGACCGGCGGCGGAGCCGGATTCACAACCTACATCGCGATTCACCCGGCGAGCCACACTGCGCTTTTTGTCGCTGCCACCGACGGACCTCCGCACGCGCCCACGCAGGGGCCGGGGATCTTCCGTGCTTCGACGGATGGATTGCTGGCGCTGGCGGGCCTGCCGCCTCTGCCGGAAAGACAAGCGAAGAGAATTCCGCGGCGTCGCAATCCCCACGCCGCAGCGCCGGTACATGCGCGCCGGCCGGTAGCGAACGAACACGCCGCGCGCGCAGCCCAACCGCGGGCCGCAAAGAGCAAGCCGAGTGCTCAATAGAGCGCAGAGAAAATTCCGGTCGGGAAAGTTGGGAATAACAGTTCGGGCCGTCGCTACGCGACGGCCCGAACACCTGCATTTGTTCAATGCACCATTTCGCAATCAGCGCTAACGACTGGATCCTGTGCTCTTCGCCTTATTGACTGCTTCCGCGATCTTCGCAGCGTCCCCCAGATAATAATGACGAATCGATTTCAAGTTTTCGTCGAGTTCCTGCACCATGGGCACGCCGGTGGGAATGTTGAGGTCGACAATCTTCTCATCCGGAACGTCTTCAAGATACTTCACAAGCGCCCGCAGACTGTTGCCGTGGGCCGCGATCAAAACCCTCTTCCCCGACTTAATGCTGGGCGCGATGACCTCGTTCCAGCAGGGCAGAACGCGGTCAACCGTGTCCTTGAGGCATTCGGTGAGTGGAAGCTGCTGCGTTGAAAGATCGTGATAGCGCGGGTCTTTCCCCGGATAGCGCGGATCAGTCTCTTCCAGCGCCGGCGGGCGAATGTCGTAACTGCGGCGCCAGATTTTCACCTGGTCGTCACCATACTTCGCCGCCGTCTCCGCTTTATTCAGGCCTTGCAGCGCACCATAATGCCGCTCATTGAGCCGCCAGTCGCGTTGCACCGGAATCCACATCAGGTCCATCTGATCCAGCGTGATCCACAGGGTGCGGATGGCGCGCTTCAGTACTGAAGTGAAGGCGACGTCGAAGCCTAATCCCTGCTCCTTGAGCATGTGACCGGCCTGTGTAGCCTCTTCTCTGCCTTTCTCCGACAGGTCAACGTCCGTCCAGCCGGTAAACAGGTTTTCCTTATTCCAAATGCTCTCTCCGTGGCGAAGCAAAACGACTTTATACATCGCGATACTCTCTTTCCTAAGCTGCGGTTTCTTTTGTTTTGATTGTTCGCTTCAATTATACGAAATCGTCGCATTGCTTTTCGGCTGCGAACCGACATCCTTCCGCCCCGATGCCGTACGCGGCGGAATCGAAGATCAGGATGTGGGTTGCATCTGCGTCGGCTATAGGTTCAAACCCCAGCCGCTCGTAGAGCCGCGCCGCGCTGGGATTTTCCGCGCGCAAGCGTATGCAAGCAAAGCTTTGGCGCGCCTCATTGATGAGCGCGCTCACCAGTGCTGTGCCAATTCCCTTCCCGCGCCACGCCGGACGCACGTACACGCGGCGGATCCGGCCCACATCCGCGCGCCCGGCGAAGGGATCGTGGTTCAGCCCGCCAACCGCAACCAGAAGCCCATTCTCCAAGTAGCCGCAGAGCATCTCTCCAGGCGCGTCGAAGCGATTCGTCCCGCTCTGCCACTCGTTCGCCAGCCGCTCCATGAAGTTGTGGCCTTCAGCCCGCGCCTCGGCGCGCAACTCGTCCAAGCCCCTAAACGGCAACCGGATTCTGCTGATTTGAATGCCCAATTCCGAAGCTCCGGATAACGCACAAAGGCCTCCCGATGAGGGAGGCCTTATGGTTTGATTTGCCGTCTCCGCCGTTAGCGCAGGCGCAGGGCCTTGATGGCCGCGGGCAAACGCTCTTCAATCTGCTTGGCGCGCTCGGCGGCGATGCCGCCAAGGTACGACGGCGCGGGGGTCGCCATCAGCACCAGCGCCAGAGCAATCACGGAAAAAATCAATCCCGCGACGCCGGCAGAGATGAACATGTGATACGTGTCCTCGATGTCCAGTCCGAAGACATTGAAGGCCACGTGCTCTACCGGACGGATGTGTCTTAGAACCGCGAGCGCAAAAAAGAAGAAGACAGCCGCCAGAGAGGTGAGAACTGCAAGCGTGGCGTCAAGGCTGCGATGGAACTTTTGACGCGCGCTACAACGGGCGCATTCGGCAAAATGACTTTCGTAGTCGCGGCGCATCTCAGGGGAGATGCCGGAAATGTCATAGCGCCAGCTTGCCAGAATTGCCCCTACGACCCGGTCGGTGCATTGGATTCCTGCCGTTGACATAGAGAGATTCACCCTGCAAAGAATTCAGTTCAACCGCCGAGCTTCCGTGTGGAGGATCGTTACGGAAGCTTTCATATTGGACGCCACGCCGAGTGATCGGTTGCAAAACGTCCACAAATACACAACGCCACGCAAAGTGCCTGACGCCGACAGCAGCCCATCGTGCGACTTCAGTTTTTTGACCGCTACCTTGCTTACTATTGTAACTCCTTCTTTCTAAAAACTGATAGCAGAAAGCGGCTCATGCTGCGCCGCCAGCAGCAGCCGATTGGCCAAAAGGCTGGCCCGGCCCAGCAAAGCGCGCTCGGCAGAGACCCGCGCCAACTCAGGAAGATTATTGTTTTCAGAGAGATGGCCAAGAATGACGTACGCGGCCTGTCCGTCGTAGTCGGCGGCAAGGAACTGGGAAGCGGCGTCGTTCGAGAGATGCCCAACTCGGGACAGGACCCGCTGCTTGACCGACCAGGGGTAGGGACCGTCGCGCAACATCTCGAGATCGTGATTCGATTCAAGCAGCAGCAGGTCCAGGTCGCGAAGCTGTTCCCTCACGTTCGGCGGGATGTACCCAAGGTCGGTGGCAAAGCCCAGGCGAACCCCCTCGGAGCTGAAGACAAAGCCTACGGGATCGGCGGCATCATGGGGAATCGTAAAGGGGCTAATGCAAATGTCGCCTATGGAGAAGGGCTGGCCGGCCGAGAAATATTCGATGGCCGGAAGCCAGGTGGGATCGTCTTTGAGCGAAGGCGCTTGATCGGAAGAAGGTTCAGGAGCCGGGTCCGCGGAGGCTGGCATGGCGGATGGGACCGAGTTTTCCACAGCCGTCTCGCCGGGATCGTCCGGGGAATCGATTTCGCCAACCGGAGATTCCGGCTCGGCCTGTCGCTCGGCGGCCTGTTTGCGAACCATTTCGAGCCATTGGGCGTAGGTCATCTGGCGGCGCGGGCTCAGCCAGCGCATCCAGGCGCGGTGCGTGGCCTCGGTAAAGTACACCGGGATGCCCAGCTTGCGCGCCGTCACTGCGAGGCCGTTTACGTGGTCCTGGTGCTCGTGCGTGATGACAATGGCGTTGAGGGTCGCGGGCTCTTCCCCGGCCAGCTTCATGCGCCGGAAGAGCTCCCGGCAACTCAATCCGGCATCGACGAGGATGCGTGTCCGGCCGCAGGAGAGCACCGTGCAATTGCCCTTCGACCCCGACGCCAGCACCGTGAAGCGCACCATGGTTTGAGCATACAATCTTGGACCTGTGGAGAAGCTGGCCGTCCGATTCTTCCTTAGCCCGCGGCGGCGCGCGGCATTTCACACATCAGGCCGATGGCCTGTTTGTCAGGATCGTGGAGGAAGGCCAGCCAGAGGTCGTGGTCGGCCATTTGTGCCACCAGGTGCGGTTTCTGCACGAACTCAACTCCGCGCGCGGCCAGCAGATCGTGCGTCTGCTGAATGTTTGCCACGCGAAAGTAGAGGATGGTGCCACCCTTGCCCGGCAATTCGGGAGAGGTGCCGATGGCGAAGCGGATCTTTCCGCATTGGAAGAAAGACATCGGGCCGGCGTCGAAAAGAAATTGCATGCCGAGCACGTTTTGATAGAAATCCTTTGAGCGTGCCAGGTCGCTGACGGTCACGGCGATCTGGCCGATCTCATTGAGATGGATTTCTGGTGTGGAAGCGTCAGGATTCATGTTGACCTCACCGTGGATTTGGATTAGGAGTTTTACTTCATGCCGTTCAGGTTGGCAGGAATTTCAATCGAAACCGTCGTCCCGCGCCCGGGATTCGAGACAATATTGAAGCGCGCCTGGTTGCCGTAGAGAACCTCCAGCCGCTCCTGCACATTCTTCATGCCGATGCCGGCGCCAGGGCGGCGCAGCGCAGAGGTAGGACGCCCGTTCATCCCCACGCCGTCATCGGCCACCTCGATGAAGACGCGATCGCCTTCCAGACGGCTGCGCACGGTGACCGTGCCACCGTGGATGCGCGGCTCCAGACCGTGCTTGATGCTGTTCTCAATCAGCGGCTGCAGCAGAATGCTGGGCACCAGGACCTCGAGCGTGCGCGGATCGATTTCTTTTTCCACGCGCAGCTTGTCGGCGCCGAAGCGCACCACTTCGATGTCGAGATAATCGTCGGTAAATTTGAGCTCCTCGCGCAGGGGAACGAAAGCGTCGTGGTCCTTGAGCAGAGCGCGCAGAATGTTGGCGAGCTTGACTGTCATGGTGCGCGCCTGCTCGGGCTGGCTGCGGACCAGAGAGGCGATAGAGTTGAGCGTATTGAAGAGAAAGTGCGGGTTAATCTGGCGCTGTAGAGCGTCGAGACGGGCTTCGAGCACGAGACGTTTCTGCTCTTCGAGAGACATTTCCACGCGCAGCGCGTTCCAGACCTTGAGCGCGATGCCCACGTTGATGGGTGCGGCCAGCCAGACCAGCGACTGTAACCACAACTGATCGGCAAGCAACGCAAAGATGCGGTGGGGAAACAGATGCGCGAGCCACTCGCGGGCCATCTCCATGAGGGCGATGAGGAACAGAAGCAGAATCTGGCGATCGACGCGCGGCTTGATGACGTTGCGGCGCACCCAGCGGTAGAGGCTCAGATCGATGAAGGGGGTGAAGGACCAGATCTCTTCTCGCTCGACGTAGCGGCCGATCATGCCGACCACGAGGCCGAGGAGCACGCTGAAGGGCAGCGCCAGAAATTCGCCGTGCAGGACGGCGGGAAAGGCGAGAACGGCCCCACCCAGCATGGCCCAGCCGGGACCGATGAGCAATCCGAGAAGAATGACTGTCTCAAAGGAGACGTCGGCAGCGAGAAAGTTGGGAACCCGGAACCGGAGCCAGACGCCGATCGTGAGCGGCACCAGAAAAAACGCCAGCAATCCCAGCGTCTGCGCGGGACGGCGCTTTTCCGCAAAGAGCAGCCGCCGGAAGGTGGTGACGCGCGCCAGCACGCTGGCCACTGAAGCCATGACGCCCAGCTTGACCAGCAGCGTGATCCAGATGAGATTGGAGGTCACCCCATCACTGTATCGCGGCGCGCGGGGCCAAGGCGAGGTTTGACACTATAGCTTGAGGCGAATCAGGATCGGCTCTTCCAAGATCTGTGAAGTCGGCGTCGCCGCACCTCAAGGAGGAAGCGCGTGGGGCGCGGAAGTTTCCCATTCCTCGTAGAATAGAAGCATGGCATTGGAGAGCGTGAAAAAGATTGCGGAAGCGGATTTTCCCACGCGATGGGGCGCATTTCGCATTCTGGGCTTTGAAGGTGTGAATGTCGAAGGCCAGCCGGGTTGCGCGCCTGCGCATACCGAAGAGGGTTTGGTGGCGTTAGTGATGGGCGACATCCACACGAAGCCGCCACTGGTCCGCATCCACTCGCAATGCCTCACGGGCGACGTTTTCGGATCGCTGCGCTGCGACTGCCGTCTGCAACTCGAACTTGCGCTCAAGGCGATTTCGAAAGAGGGCGCGGGGATCCTGCTCTACGAGCAGCAGGAGGGCCGCGGCATTGGCCTGATGGCCAAGCTGAAGGCCTATGAGCTACAGGACCATGGGCGCGATACCGTGGAGGCGAACGAGGAACTGGGTTTTGCCGCCGATTGCCGCGGTTACGAGCTGCCGGCCGAAGTGCTGAAGCTGCTGGGCGTGAAGCGGGTGAGGCTGATGACGAACAACCCCGAGAAGGTGGCAGCCCTCGAGTCGGCAGGCATTACCGTGACCGAGCGCGTTTCGGCCGAGGTTGAGCCGCAGGAGAGCTTCGCTGGCTACCTCAAAACCAAGCAGGAGAAGATGGGCCACATCCTGGAGACGGTCGTTACCGAGGACCAGGCGGAATAGAGCAGGTTTCAGCGGGGAGTTCCTGGCCCCGGGCTCCCGGCGCCTCCAGCCGTACTTGAATCGCCGGTGAAATCTCGAAAAAGCTCTAGCCAGAGTGCAAAGCACCTGCTAATCTACGTGGCACGTAGATGGCGGGCCGACGAAGCTGTCGCAAAGTAGGCTGTTTCCGGCGCGGTGGGCTGAAGCTCGAAAACTAGTTGCGTACAAGCAACCCTCCGCGGATCTCTGTTATCGAAATAACACGCGCGCGGTGTCAGAGCGGAAGCAACCAACCACGAAGGCAGTCGCACTTATCGTCTTCCCCCTTGTAAGACTTCGTATTGGGTATTTTTCATTCCCCTTCTTCCTTGGCTGCCCCGGACAGTTGTTCCAATGGGTTTTTGAAAGTACCTGCCCCCGGATTTGGGGCAATTTCCTCAGAGTTCCCGGTTAATCCGCTTTCCCGCATTGATTCTTCATAGAGGTGGAATTCCGAGGTATCCGGCAGACCGAACGGGCCGAACCTGCATCTGTCGATGGCGCCAGCGGTATGTGTCCGCCTGGCGCGCGTGATTCCATTCTCTCGAGCTGAATCGCAGCCGAGTTCGTAGGGAGGACCGCGCCATGAAATTCCTTAATCGTTTCCTCGCCGTCACCGCAGCAGGGCTTTCCTGCTTCGCGACCTGCGACATCACGCACGCCGCCTCGGATGGGGGTAGCCCAAGCCGGGCTCCGGACTCGATTATCATTCCGGGGCCGTTACGCTCCTTTCTGCGCATGGCGGGCGTGAGCCAGGAGGCCAGCTCTTCGGAGGTGTTGCCGCTGTTGGCGCGCAATGTTTTCCTCTACGGGCACGTGGAACAGAGGAGAACGGAGTACCTGGTGCTTGCGGACCGCTACGTGCAACAAGCCAGGGAGCTGCAACCGCTGGTCGGCGAAGACGGGAAGATTCACGTGGCCGGATGCGATGATGCGAGCAGGCTGATTCAAATTCTTGGATACAAATTTGAACACGGTTGCAGCCCCAAGGACGCCTCGCTGATCACGGCCGACGCGGAGCGAGCGTTTCTTACTGTCGACTCCGGTTTCCCGCTGACGCAACTGGAACAGTCGTTGCAGGAAGGAAAGCCCTTCAGCTATGCCTTTCCGGCAACGCGGGTTCCGATTCTCTTCGCAGAGAGGGATTGGCAAGCGATCCTGCCTGCCAAGCAGCGTGCCGGAGCAACTCTGCTCGATATGCTCTTGAACGACGAGGATGTGGATAGACTGTACGCGGGACTGGCACGGCTTGACCCGCAAACGAGACTCCAGCTCCTGCAATCGGTGGGGCTGCGCCGCTTGCTCGCCTACGCACCCATCTTCGACTTTTACGGCAGCCGCATCTGCATCCGCTCCGGCGCCGTGGTTGTTCCCGGCGGCGAGGCCGCCGATCAGGATTGGGCAGAGCTGGTGGGCGCAAATCCACATGCTCCCGGCGATTTCGTGTACCGCTTGCTGGCCAAAGATCAAGGCTGGATGGCGGCATATTTCGATGCCCTGTCGCGCGTGAGCCCTGAGCAACAGGCGCATTTGGTGGCTAACGGCCGTTTGAAACGCCTCTATGCGGCTTATCGATCGCCGAATGCAAACGGCAGCGCCGGCACCAGCGTCTTTCCGAGGAATGCCAACTTGCTTTTGCTGTTTGCCCGCGTGCCATGGGACTCGGCGGGAGCACCGAAGGTGCCGGGCGACGCTACCGTCTGGAAGGATGTCTTTGCGCATACCGACCGAGCCAGCCATTTACGCGAGCTCGCGCACTTTAATCGCGATGACAACAATCCCGACCGTCTGCTGGAAGCGCTGGTGGCGTGCACCAGTCTCGCGGCCGGCGAGGGGCCCTCGCAGGTCTACCTCATGTTGAGCGCAATCAATAGCGCGCGGCCTGCGGAACAGCAATTGTCGAGCAGTACCGTCCAGTTGCTCGCCGCGCATTTTGCCGCGTTGGAGAATTGGTATCCGATCTTCGTCGAGTTTCCGTCTTTGGACGAAAATTCGATCAAGCGTTTTGTCGACACCGTCGATCGCCTCAACGGCATTGGCAATCCGGTACTCCGCGCCAATGTAATTGGCGCGTTCCAGGCTGAACTCGGGGTATGGCAGATTCTGGCGCGCCAGCGGCAGATTCCCAATGAGCAATTGAACGCATCGTGGCAAGCTGCAATTCAGCCGTATGGCGGAGTCGGATCATCGACGGAGCTCTTCAACGCCGCGCGCAAGTCCCTCGATTCCATCCTGGTGGCGGCGGGAGGCAAAGCCGATTTCACCCAGGGCGAGATCGTAAATCTGCTGGCAGGCCCAGCGCAGAGCAGCCCGGAAGCCGCGCGCGTCCACGAGGAGATTACCCGCCGCATGCGCGCCGTACTCGACGACCAGCGGCTGGTGCCACTCGACACGCTCTTCGGACTCTACGACGGCCTGGGTGAAATGGCCCACGGCGCCGCCATTGGCGACAGCCTTCTGCCGCTCGCGGCAGCGCTGCGCGAGTTTGAATTGCCGCGGCCCATCTTCACTTCCGGCGAGCGCGTAACCTGGTCCCCCACCGTCTATGTCAGCCGGCACGCGGAACTGCAAGTGCGCACCGATCTCACCAAGGTCATCAAGACGCCCGGAACGCCGGCACAGCTTGAGGCGGCGCGCGCGCGCCTTGCGCCCTTCCTGCGCGACACGCTGGTAGGGTTGAATTATGCGTACTATGAGCCACCCGGCTCCCAGGTGCTGCACAGCAATCCCCTCTTTGTTCGCGCGCACGACTTCACGGGATCGTCGGTTCAGGGCATTAAAGACATTTGGGGACCTCCCAGTTTGATCGGCATCGGGGCCACGGCAGGCGGCGGGGCCTATTTCATCGGTTCGCTCGCCGACCTGCCCTTCGCCCTGGCTCTCACTGAAGAAGATTTCATCTCTCCCGAAAAGCTGCAGGCGCTGATCTGGAAAGAAACCGTACCCGAGCTTCTGGTCAATTCCATCCTGCCAAGGTGGTGGACCGTGAACCAGGACGAGTTGCACGCCGCTGCGCTCTACCAGCGTGCCGGCGAAGAGCTTTTGACTGCCTCCACAAGCAACGCCGATCTGCGCCAAAAGGTGCTCGCCGTTTTCTCGGGCCGCGTGGGCTCAGGCCGAATGGAAGAGATGGCGCAGGCGCTCGAAGACTCGAAGAGCACAGCAACTCTGACGGCTCATCTGCTCCCCTCCGACGCGTTCTATCTCGCCGCCGAGTTCCGCAAAACGTTTCCAGGAGAAGCCGCACATTGGGGGCCTGCGAACGGGGAGCTGGATGCATTGGCGCAGAAAGATCCCGAGGCCACCTCGCCGCACCGGCTGGGCATCGACTTCGGGGTGCCGCATCCCATTCTCACCGACAGCTACTCCTGCACTTTGATCACTTCCGATCCCTTCCCGGTTGCGGGCGGTTACGGAAGCCGGCTCTTTGGCGAATCGTGGGAATCGAGCAACCTCTACTGGGCGCGGCTGGCCGACGAAAAGGGCTATGCTCCAGCGATGCTCAACATCTTGGTTCCCGAGTTGACGCGCCGGATGGTGGCCAACATTTCGGCAACCAGCATTGACGACTGGCCCGCTCTGCTGCGCGCCATGCAGCAGACCGGGGAGGAATTCCGTCAGGGAAAGATCGATATTCACACCGCAAGCTCGCCTCAAAACAACCAGAACATCGCGAATGGGGGAACACATGCCGAATAAGAGATACCGCATCGTCGCCTGCGTAGTTGTTTTTCTAGGCACCTTGCTTTCTAGCGGAGGAGGATCCCGCTTTGCAGCCGCCCAGGATAGCGGCGTGGATAGCGGCATACGCCTGCGCGTGCACGTGAATCTCGTGCAGCTCAACGTGGCTGTTACAGACAGTAAAGGGAATTACATTACCGGCTTGCGCCCTGAGGATTTTGTCATCATGGAAGACAAAGTTCCTCAGAAGCTGAATACGTTTGAAGAAGGCAACTTCAACCCCGGAGCGCCGGGCACAGTTGCCTCGCCCAGGGCAGGCAAAGTCGCGGGGACTTCCGGGGACAGCGGACAAACTCTTCCCACTATCAGTTCTTCGGGTGTGAGGATTTCGCCGCTGGCGGGCGCAGACGTCTTCATTCTCTTCGATACCAGCAACTACATGTACCGTGGATTCGTCTTCGCGCAGGATGCCATCTCCGACTTTGTGCGCTCCATGGATGACGCCAGCAAGATTGCGTTTTACTCCTACAGCCGCGATCTTTCGCGGGCAACCATGCTCACCGCCGACCGCTTCCACGTGGTGAATGGCGTGCGCAGCACGGTAGCCGGAGACGACGCCGCGCTGTACAACTCGCTCTTGCTTACCGTGAAGGATGCCGCGCCACTCACCGGCCGCAAGGCCATCGTCGTCTTTTCCAACGGCCCCGACAACGCCAGCTCCATTCCTCCGGAAGACGTTGCTGAGCTTGCGCAGTCGACGGGAACCATCATCTACATTGTGAGTACGCGCCAGGCGCAGGAAGACCTCGTATCGGCCGCAGCTTTCGAGCGCATGAGCAGGGTCACCGGCGGCAAAGCCTACTTTGCGGGAAATTGGAGCAAGGAGAAGCAGGCCTTCCAAGCCATCCAGAGGGATTTGGGGCATCTCTATTCCCTCAGCTACTATCCGCAACCCAACCCCAACCACGGTTGGCGCAGCATCAGCGTCAAGCTCGTTGGCAAGGATCTGCAGAAGTACCACATTCGCACGCGCGACGGCTACAGCCTGCAGCAGCAGACGCAGGTAAATAGTGAAGCCTATCTGGAGCCCAACACGAATAACGAATCGAAATGAGAAGCTCGGAGTAGTGCCGGTCTCAATATGTAACGCCGGTCCCGAGCTGTAGCGCCGGTCTCCAGACCGGCTGTCGTGCGGGCGTCCACGCCCGCGCTTGTCCGTGGGTCGTCACACAAGCAGGAGGCTTCCTCTAACCTCGCATCGCTCGAATCACCTTAGCCGTGGTCACCACCTGGCCGACGTGCCGTAGCGTGTGATCGGCCACATGAATCATCGCCCCGCCGATCGACGTCGGCAACTGCTTGCGCCCCACGACGCGCGGCGTATCGAGATTCGCCGTGGCCAGCACGCGAATGTGCCCGGCTGCGTCGTTGAAGGAAATTTCGACTTCGGCAAGCAGCTCAGCCAACGGCTCCCGCTTCCCTTCACTTCCCTGCTCCGCCCCGCCCTGTTCGGATTTGAGTAATGCGAGTTGCTCCGCCGAAAGCTGTTCGCCTTCGGCGTAAGTGAGAATGCGATCGGTCGACCGCGCAATGTGGCGCAGATGAAAAGCAATGGGCGTGAGCCCAAGCGGCTGCGCGTGCACTTCGGCGTCGGTCAGGCCCGCGGTCCACTTCGTCAGATCGTCGAGCGCAAGCTCAAGCGCATGGAGAACGGCGCGGCCCGCAGGAGGAACGTCAGTGTGCGTGCCGCGAAGCCAGGGTTCGGTGTAGGGGATATACGCAGGGGAAGTGGTCATGGAAGGCGCTTTTCAACAGATCGTTCGGCGGTTCGAGCAGATCAGGCTCTGGCATCTTCCTGGGCCTGCTCCAGTTTCTTCACCCGGTAATCGAGGCTGAGCTGGCCCTTCACGCTCTCCAGTTGCGTAAGCAGGACTTCATGTCGCAGCGAGGATCGTTCCTCTGTGGCTGATATGCGTGCGTTCAGCGCCTCGAAGCGGCTGTCCATTTTGACCTCAAGCGCCTCGATCCGCGCGGTCAGCGCACGCAATTCAGGCGCCAGAAAATCCTGAATCACCTGACGGACATCCTCCACCACGCTCATACGATCATTCTGGCGGCTAACCGCCGCGCTGTCAAACTAAACGCCCAAGAAGGGCTATTTTCGGGAACGCCGGTGTGCGTTCCACGGTCCCACGGTTCGGTGTAGGGGACGGGATCGGTGCTCACTGCCACTTGTCTCCGGAGATCCGCGCGACTCGATATACGTTTCCAGTTTTCAGATTGAAATGCCACAGGCCTTTGTCGCCGCACTCCGGAGAATCATCGTAGATGCTTGGCGGAATCGCAAAGACGGCTTCTCCCGCATTAGTGACTCGAACGAAATCCTCTATTTGGTCGCAGCCGTGGATGCGTTTCTGAATCTTGTCGCCCAAGTCGAGGTCAATGGCATGCTGGCTTGCCAGATCCACAACAACTGGCCGATGCTCTTCGGCGTCGCCCATGGCCCACCAAAAGTCAGCCGCAAAATGAGACCCATCCGGCGATAGGGCAACTAGATCGATGCCTCGGTCTTCGCCGTCTTCCATATCCAGGGCCAAAGACTTGGCCAGAGCAAACGGCTTATCATCAACCGAAACATAGAGTTTGTATACGAGATGGCAACCGTATTCCTTGCCTGCCTTTGGTAGACGGCGGAACGCGACCTCGCCGTAGGCCTTGAATTTGTGCAATTCGTCGCTGAATTCCGCGGTCCTGACAACCGACACTTTCAATGGCATCGCTTTGCCACACTCGCCCGAGTCAATGGACAAGTGCTTTGGCGCTGCCCAGCAATACGGGATTGCGGCAATCGCGAACGACACCACCGCGAGGTTCCTGCGAATGGCGACGAATCTCACTTTCCTACCCCGCGCTCTTCACCCGCACCACCGTAATCTTCTCAAACCCCTCTTCAAACACCGGCGGTTTCAGCTTCTCCGCCATGCGCCGCATTACCTCTTCGCTCACCGAGCGGTCGCGCTGGCGGTTGCGCTCCAGGCACACTTCGAGCGGCACATCGAAGAAGACCGCCTGCACTTCGTAGCCGAAGCTCTTGGCCATCTTGATCCATTGGCGGCGCTCGTGGATGGAGAGATTGGTCGCGTCCACATAGTTCATGGGCATTTTGGCGATGAGTCGCGCGCGCAAAAGCGAGCGCAGCGTGGAGAAGACCAGCCCCTGGTAGCGCTGCTCCTCAACATCGTCAAAGAGGATGTTGCGCAGCAGGTCGCTCGACAACGGCGTGATGCCGCGCCTCCCGAACCACGTGGTTTTGCCGGAGCCGGGCATACCGATTGCCAGCACCACAAAACCTTTTGGAGTTTGCCCCTGGGCGTTGGGCTTGGGAGACGGAATGGCCGGCATCTCAGGCTGAGTTTCCACCTCAAGCCGGCCAGAACCCGCCGGCTCATTCCATTCCGGCTTGGCGGGCGATTGGGTCCGCCCGGGCCGGTCTGACCGGTCTGACCGGTCAGTACGCTGCGGCCGCGCCGCCTGGCTTTGCCGGGGCTCCTGGGCTCGCGGCGCGTCTTGAGCTCGCGGTGCAGCCGGCGCCCGCGCCGGGATCTCGTCGGGATAGAGCGGAACTAGCGGAGCCGGCTGATTCGATGGAACTTCCGCGCCCGTCTTGCCTGTGGATTCTGAAGTATTAGGACCACGTCTGGAGCGTCTTCTCATGTTGCTTTCAACCCTTGCCAATCACTTTCGCTTTCACACGGAATACCATACCGGGCGCGGGCGCTGCAAATCTTGTGCACTCCGTCACATACAGTTCCATCGCGGGAACCCCATCCTAACGGTAGGGAATCGTGTGCGACGGGCAGAGCTGCTTGCACTGCTTTGCCGCCGTCCACAATGGTACGATCAAGAGTTTGGTGGAATCCACTCCAGACGCCCTGAAAATCAAGGTTTTGAACCCGAAGGCTCACCCAAAGCGAAGGAGAAAACACACATGGCAGTAAAGGTTGGTATTAACGGCTTCGGCCGCATTGGACGCAATGTTTTGCGCGCCGCGCTTGGCAACAAAGAAATCGATTTTGTCGCCGTCAACGACTTGACCAGCCCGGCGACTCTGGCTCACCTGCTCAAGTACGACTCAATCCTGGGCAATCTGCCCAACGACATCAAGTCGGGCGAGGACTTTATCTCGGTCGACGGCAAAAAAATCAAGGTGTGGGCCGAGCGCGACCCCGCCAAGCTGCCTTGGGCCGAAGTTGGCGCACAGGTGGTCATCGAATCGACCGGCCACTTTACCGACGCGACCAAAGCCAAGGCACACCTGGGCGCGACCGTCAAGAAGGTCATCATCTCGGCTCCGGCCACCAACGAGGACATCACCATTGTGCTGGGCGTGAACGAAGACAAGTACGATCCGGCCAAGCACAACATCATTTCGAACGCCAGTTGCACCACCAACTGCCTGGCGCCGGTAGTGAAGGTGATTTTGGAAACCACGGGCCTCGTCTCCGGCATCATGACCACCATTCATAGCTACACCAACGACCAGGTCATTCTCGACTTTCCGCACAAGGACCTGCGCCGCGCCCGCGCCGCCGCACTGAACATGATTCCCAGTTCCACCGGCGCTGCCAAGGCGCTCAAGCTGGTCATCCCTGAGACCGCCGGCAAGCTCGACGGCTTCGCCATCCGCGTCCCGACTCCCAACGTGTCCATCGTCGACCTGACCTACATCGCCGAGAAACCCACGACCGTCGAAAACCTGAACGCCGCCTTCAAGGCCGCCTCCGAGGGAAAACTGAAGGGCATCCTCGGCGTCGATTCGAACCTGCTCGTCAGCTCGGACTTCAAGGGCGACAAGCGCAGCTCGATTGTGGACGCGCCGCTGACCAAGGTCGTCGGCAATAGCGTAAAGGTGCTGAGTTGGTACGACAACGAGTGGGGCTACTCCAACCGCGTCGTCGACCTGATCGGCTTCCTCGAGAAGAAGGGGCTGTAAGAAACAGTGGTTAGTGGCTAGTGTCCCGAGTCTGAAGTTCGCATCACAATGATCTGTCATCCTGAGCGAAGTTTGCCGTGCTTTTTGCGGCAAACGTAGTCGAAGGATCTGCGGTTGTTCTTCAACGAACTTCAGACTCACCACACTAGTGGTTAGTTTTGGAGCGACCTCTTCCGGCAGAAGTCGCTCCATCTGACCCGTTGCGATTGTTTTGCCGCAGCGTTTGCTGACCTGGACGAATTAGCTACTAACCACTAATCACTAACCACTAATCACTGATCACTGACGACTGCTTCTTCACGAAAGGCAAAACCATGGCCAAGCTCTCGATCAAAGACATCGACCTGACCAATAAGCGGGTGTTCATCCGCGTTGACTTCAACGTTCCCCTCACCGAAGACGGACAAACCATCACCGACGACACGCGCATTGTGGCCACACTGCCCACCATCGAATACGCGTTGCGGCACCGCGCCAAGGTGATTCTGGCCTCGCACCTGGGGCGGCCCAAGGGCAAACCGAATCCGAAGTATTCGCTGCGGCCAGTAGCCATCAGGCTGCGCGAGCTGCTCGACAAGAAATTCAGCGACAGCGTCAACGTGGCCTTCTCGCCGGATTGCGTGGGCGAGATTGCCGAAGAGATGGCGCGCCAGCTCGAATCCGGCCAGGTGCTGCTGCTTGAGAACCTGCGCTTCCACGCCGAAGAGGAAGCCAACGACCCCGCCTTCTCAAAATCGCTCGCCTCGCTGGCCGAGATCTACGTCAACGATGCGTTCGGCTCGGCGCATCGCGCGCACGCATCGACCGAAGGCATTACGCACTTCCTCAAGCCCGCCGTCGCCGGACTGCTGATGGAAAAGGAAATCACCTACCTCGGCAAGGCGCTCGAATCGCCGGAAAAGCCGTTCGTAGCCATCCTCGGCGGATCGAAGATCTCCGGCAAGATCGATGTGATCCAGAATCTTCTCGACAAAGTCGACACGCTGGTGATCGTCGGTGGTATGGCCTACACCTTCTACCGCGCGCTGGGCGTCAAGACCGCCAAGTCGCTGGTCGAAGAGGACAAGATCGAGCTTGCTAAAGCGACTCTGGACAAATCCAAAAGTAAGGGAGTGGAACTCCTCTTGCCCGTGGACAACGTGATCGCCGACAACTTTGCCAACGACGCCAAGACCCAGGTGTGGGACAGCTCGAAAGACTTTCCAGAGGGTTGGCAGGGACTCGACATCGGCCCCGAGTCGGTGGCCGCCATCGAGCAGGTGGTTGCGACAGCGAAGACGATCGTGTGGAACGGCCCTGCGGGCGTGTTCGAGTTTCCACGCTTTGCCGTAGGCACCAACGCCATTGCGCGCGCTGTGGCGGCCAACCGCGCAGCTACGTCGATCATCGGCGGCGGCGATTCGGTCTCGGCCATCAACCAGGCCGGCGTAGCCGACCAGATCACGCACATCTCCACCGGCGGCGGAGCCAGCCTCGAATTCCTCGAAGGCAAAAAGCTCCCCGGCGTGGAAGCGTTGACGGACAAGTAGCACCTGCGGTGCGGCAGCCGCGCCTTCGGCGCAAAAACCGCGCGCAGTTCCGACCGAATTCGGATCCGGCGCGTAGCGCCGGATCCGAGAGGATCGCGGAATGATCCTGGCAATCATTCTTGGCGTATCGGCTCTGCTGGCTGCATGGGCTGGATACTGGTGGTCGTCCGTATTATTGGGCGCGAAAGCAAACCGCGCAAGCCGCACGGCGAGCGTCATTTCTCCTTTTCTCATCGCGGGAGTTTTCGCATGGGCTGCAGGCCCACTGGTCGACGCATACGGAATCGACCTTGAGGGCCTGATGAACTGGCATATAAGGGGATTCGCCGCGATCTTTTTCGCAGTCGCCATTGTTCTACTGATCCCCACCGTCCTCATCGCTATGCTCGCGGGACAATTGTTTGACAAGCGCGCTCCGAAGAAAACCTAGTACACAATTTCACCGCCGTCCGCCGGCTCATTTCCATTCCCTTGCCTCCGGCAGAATGACTACACTGAAGACTGAGGCGAAAAACCGTGGCCTATTACACGCGAGTCCTGTCGAAAGATGAGGAGTTTCCGTCCTTTGACGAGCTTGAGCAATTCGTTCGCGCCGAGCATCCCCAGTTCAAGCTGACTCTCGAGGAAGGCGCGGAGGAAGAGTGGGAAAGCCTGCTCCTCTCCGGCAACGACGACGTTGAAGTTGCGGTGATCGAGCGCAATCCAGTCTCGGAGGGCTCCATCGGCGAGGATGACATTGCCGAATTCATCGAGGACACCCAGGATGCGAAACCGGAAGCTGGCAAAGCATGGCTCCACGAGTTTCTGGCCTCCGTGAAAACCATTTATGCCTTCCAGCACCTGCAGGGAAACGAATTCGAAGAGGGCAGCAGCGCGCTCCACGCGCTGCGCACAAAGTTGTGGGAGCGTGGAGATGCGATTCTCCAAGCCGATGGCGAAGGGTTCACGAACGAGGAGGGCTTCCACATCGTCTGGCAGTTTTCCGACTCCGTCTCGGGCCCATGGAACATGGCCGTGCAACAGGACGGTGTCTGGCGTCAATTCACGATGGACCTGGGCGATCCGGATCATCGCGCTGCGTTCCTCGAAGGCTCTGTGCCCGACGATTTAACCTCGACGATCGGATCGGGCTCGTAGGCCCAGAACGGCCGCGCCTTCCCAGCGTGGTCTGCTCATTAGGCATTGTGCCCGGCGTCACCCGGGCGCTGAAGCCGATCCCCTAAAATTGAACTGAGGAACTCAGAACATGTCTCGTAAAGCACTGATTGCTGCCAATTGGAAGATGTACAAGACGCCGGCCGAAGCCAAGGCGTTTGTCGATGCTTTTTTGCCGCTGGTTGCCGGGCACACGCGCGACGAGATCGCGCTGTTCCCTTCACCGGTGCTGCTGCCAACCGTCGTTCCCGGCTGCAAGGGATCGAATGTAGCCGTGGGCGCGCAGAACATCCACTTTGCCGAGGAGGGCGCATACACCGGCGAGACCTCCGTCGGGCAGTTAATCGCCGTAGGCGGTACGCACACGCTCATCGGTCACTCGGAGCGGCGCCAGTATTTTGCCGAGACGGACGAGATTGTGAACAAGAAGTTGCACACAGCCCTTAAACATGGAATCGTCCCAATCGTCTGCGTGGGCGAGGTGCTGGCGGAGCGCGAAGCCGGCAAGACCGCAAGCGTGCTCGAGACCCAGGTCAAGGGTGCATTTGCGGGCATCACGCCCGAGGCCGCCGCGCCCATCGTGATTGCGTACGAGCCCGTATGGGCCATCGGCACCGGCAAGACTGCGACGCCGGAGATTGCCGTCGACGCGCACAAAATCATTCGCGCTGAAGTGGCGAAGTTGCTGGGAGCCAATGTTGCTGCGGCCATCCGCATTCTCTACGGCGGCAGCGTCAAGCCCGACAACGCGACCGCGCTCATCGGCCAGGAAGAGATCGACGGAGCGCTGGTAGGCGGCGCCAGCCTCAAGCCGGATTCGTTCGCGGCGATTGTGAAGTATTAAAGGCAGCGGAGTTGGCGGCGTTAGCGCCCGCATCTCTCACGCGCGGCGGGAAAATGTAGCGCCGGTCTCCTGACCGGCTGTAGCGGGGGTCTCCAGACCCCCGCACGCATTTGCGCTAAACGTAGAAACTCGCAATCCAATTCTGCAGCAGCGCCGGGAAGCAGCCGAGCGCGATAACCGCCGCGGCGATGAGCACAAGCACGGCCATCGTGACGGGATGCGCCTTGATCGGCGACTCGTCGCTCGCGGGCATTACGTATGCGCGCTTGAGCACCTGCAAATAGTAATAGAGCGAGACGGCGCTGAAGGCGATGGCCAATATCACCAGCGCCAGAGCATCGGTAGGCAGCGAGGATAGCGGCCCGGGCCCATGAAGCGGTCCCGACCCGAGCGTGATCACCGCTGCAAACAGATTGAATTTGGCCCAGAAGCCGACCAGCGGCGGAATTCCAGCAAGCGAGAGGAAGAGCACCAGCAGCACGGCAGCGAGCAGCGGATTGCGCTTCTGTAATCCAAGGAAGCTGTCGAGCTTGTCGGAACCGGTCGCGCGCTCCACGACGCCGACCACGCCGAACGCGCCGACGGTCGTCAACCCGTACGTGACGATGTAGTAGAGAATCGCCTGCGCGCTCAAGTTTGACCATCCGAAGAACGCGAGCCCAAGCAGGATGTAGCCGGCATGCGCGATAGCGGAGTACGCCAGCAGGCGGCGAACGCTCGTCTGCGCCAGCGCGGCCAGGTTGCCGAAGACCATGGACGCAGCAGAGAGCACCATCAGGATCAGCGGCCACGCGGTGACCATGCCCGGCGTGTTGTGCGGCATCGGTGCGCCGGGCGAAGAAACCGTGACGGTAAGGCGACCGCCCAAGTGCAGCATCGAGGGCCACCAGAGAATTGCATGACTGATGGAAATGAGCAGCGCGAAACTGGCGACCTTCGAAACCGATGCGATGAAGGCGGCGGCTGGAGCCGGCGCGCCCTCATAAGTATCCGGTGCCCAGAAATGGAATGGAACGGCCGCAATCTTGAATCCGAGGCCCACGGCAATCATGACCAGCGCGATCAGGAGCAGCGAAGTCGCGCCGTTGGCCGACGCCATATAGGTCCAGAGCACAACGCGCGGCAGGCTCGTTGAGCCTGACAGCCCGTAGAGATAGCTGAAGCCAAACAGCAGAAACGCAGCGGACATGCCGCCAAAGAGATAGTACTTGAGGGCGGCCTCGGCGCTCTTGCCGGATTGCTTGGCGAAGGCCGTGAGGATATAGAGGCCGAGCGAAAGCAGCTCGAGGCCTACGAAGATGACGAGTAGATCCTGTGCCGCAGAAATGAGCAGTCCGCCGGCAGTGGCCATCAGCACTACGGAAACGTATTCGCCGGGGTTGCGCGTGAATCCGGTATCGATAAAAAGCAGAAGCGTGAGCGCGGTGAGAACCAGAATGGCCACCTGCGCGACAGCTGCGGAGCCGCCCGCGGCCAGCACAACGTAGCTTCCGTTGCTAAGGCTGCCCCATCCGGCGGCGTAAACGGCCCAGATCGCCGCGGCGCAACCGGCGACACCAAGGACGGCCGCCGCCGCGACGCGGATTTGGGCCGCGGCCTTACGCAGGAAGCCGAGATCGACGACGATCACGAGCAGCGCGGCAATTTCGAGAGCCGTTTCAGGCAGCGTGGCGCGGAAGAGGTCGACGTAGTTCATTGCGTGCCTCCCGCGAGCAGCGTTTTCACGGCCGGTTCAATCTGGTCGAGCAGAATGCGCGGATAAAGCCCGACAGCAAGTGTGCAGAAGCCGAGCAACGCGACCCCCGCGTACTCAGGCCAGGTGATGGGCGCGAATTTGTGCGTCTGCTCCGCTTCAAGCTCATGCGGAGTGGGCAGCGTATCGCTGAAGAATGCCTTTTGCAGCGCGCGCCAGATGTAAGCAACGCCGACGATGATGCCGATGCCGGAGATGATCGTCCACCAAGGGTTGGCCTGCCATGCTCCGACCATCACCTGCAACTCGGCGACGAAGCCGGAGAAGCCGGGCAGGCCCATCGACGCAACGCCGGCAAAGACGAAAGCCCACGCGGCAAAGGGCAGTCGTCGCGAAAGGTGCATCGGCTCCAATTCGGCAAACTGGCGCGTGTGCGTACGGTCGTAGACCACGCGGCCGACAATGGCGAACAAGAGGCCCGCGATGATACCGTGCGAGAACATTTGCAGCACCGCGCCGTCGACGCCGATCTGGTTGAGCGTCATGAGGCCGAGCAGCACAAAACCCATGTGGCTGACGCTGGAGTAGCCGATGACGAATTTGAAATCGGTTTGCGCCAGAGCGACCAGCGCGCCGTAGACGATACCGATGACCGCGAGCCATGCGAAGACGTCGCGCCAAGAACCGATGCCGACGAACGAGAATCCCCACGGATCGAGGCCGTGCGGAAAAAGGCCGATGCCGACGCGCAGGCAACCATATGCCCCGAGTTTCATGACTACACCGGCGAGCAGCATTGACGCCGCTGTAGGCGCGGCGACGTGGCCGGTGGGCGCCCAGGTGTGGAAGGGCCACATGCCGGCGAGAATCCCGAAGCCAACAAACACCAGAGGAAAACACCACATCTGGAAGCTGATGGGCAAGCCCGCGCTTGCAAGCGCGGCGAGTGTCGTTGAGTGTGAGCCGGCGGTGACGTAGGCTGCAAGCAGGCCGATGAGCACCATAGCCGAGCCGACGAAAGAGTAAATCGCAAGCTTCATGGCGCCGTACTCGCGGCGCGTCGAGCCCCAGATGGCGATGAGGAAATATTTGGGAACGATGGCGATTTCGTAAAAGACGAAGAGCAGGAAGAGGTCGCCGCTCAAAAACACGCCGTAAACGCCGCCGATAAGCGCGAGATAAAACGCGAAAAACTGATTGGTGCGCAGATCGATGTTCCAACTGAAGAGGACGCCCGAAACCGAGGCGATGCCGGTGAGCAGAACCAGCACGCGGCTGATACCGTCGGCAGCAAGCAAGAAGTGGATGCCCATGGAAGGCACCCAGAGCGCGTCGACAAACACCTGGCGTCCCTGCCCAAAGCCCGCGGCGTAACCCGCGACGGCGAGGCCCAGACCCACCACGGACACGACGAGCGCAAACCAGCGCGCAAGGACAGGTTTGTCCTTGGGCAGTAGTGCCACAATCAACGCCCCGGCGAACGAAATAGTTATGGTCCAAGCCATTCTTTAAAATCTCCAGTGCGCCAGCAGGTTCTGGACCGTGGGATTGATAGTGTTCACGATGAGCTGGGGCACAAGGCCGAGCAGAAACAACAATCCAATGACAGGCGCGAGAGCCATCCTCTCGCCGTGATGCAGATCGGGAAACGCGGCCCAGTGCTCCGGAACGGGGCCGCTGAATACTTTTTGAATGACGGTGAGAATCACCACGGCGGTCACGAGCAATCCCAGCACACTCACTGTTGCACTCATCCAAGACAAGGAAAAAACGCCGCGGAAGATGAGAAACTCGCCGACAAATCCATTCAGGCCCGGCAGACCGAGCGAGGAGAAGAGCGCGATGCCCATGAGCCCCGCGAAGACCGGCGCAGGCTTGCGCAGACCGCCGAAATCGTTGATGCCGCGCAGACCGCCGGAGCGAAACTGCATCATCGAAACGAACCAGAAGAGCGCTGCGGCAGTAAGTCCGTGGTTGAACATTTGCAGGATGACGCCGTTCAACGCAGCAGCCTGGCTGGCCTGCTGCGCAGCACCGGCTGCGGGAACCGCCAACGCGAAGATGCCCAGCAGGCAGTAGCCCAAGTGATTGATCGAGGAATACGCGAGGACGCGCTTGAGATCGGTTTGCGCGGCCGCGGCCCACGCGCCCATCACGACGGTGGCGGCGGCAAGAACGAGCAGCGGCGTGCGCATCGCGGCAATCTGCGGGCCGAAGATCGGAATGGCGATGCGCAGCAGGCCGTAGACGCCCATCTTCGACATGGCGCCCGTAAGCAACATAGTGACGGGCGAAGGCGCCTCGGCGTATGCGGCGGGCAGCCAGGTGTGGAAGGGCATCAGCGGCACTTTGACCGCGAAGCCCGCGAGCACGCCGATGGCGAGCCACGGCATCACGGGCCCGAGATGCGCGGTGACCATTTGCGCGAGCTGTCCAGATGCAGCCATTTGCGCGAGCTGACCGAAGTCCATGGTGCCGGGCGCGTTTTTACTGGTTGTCGCGAAGAAGATAGCGAGGAACGAGAGCAACAGCGCCACCGAGCCGGCCATGGTGTAGACGAAAAACTGCGTGGCCGCGGGACCGCGCTTCGGCCCTCCCCACAACTTGATCAGGAAGAATGCGGGGATGAGGCTGAGCTCCCAAAACAAAAACCAGTGGAAGAAATTGAGCGCGGTGAAGGAGCCGAAGAGGCCTGCTTCGAGCGTCAGCACCAGTCCAAAGAAGAGGCCGGGCATGTGATGCACGCGATGCTGCGCGGCATCGACCGCCATGAGTGTGACGATGGCCGAAAGCACGAGCATGAGGCCGCCAAGGCCGTCGACACCAAGGTGATACTCGATGCCGAGCGATGGCGCCCACGCCGCGCGCTCCACGAGGCCGATGCTGCCGTCGGCGGGCAGGCGGGTCCAGATGAAGAGCGCAATCAGTACACAGGCCAGCGTGGTGAAGAGCGCCACGATGCGGGCATGACGGCCAGAGAAGAGCGCGAACGCCGCACCAATCAGCGGCAGCACAGTGAGCAGCGTCAGGATTGGGAAGCCGAGTACGTTCATGGCCGGCTGCTCCAGAGAAGAATTGCAACGAGCGCGACCACAGCCGCGGCCAGAATGCGCAAGTAATTCTGCACGCGGCCGCCTTCGACGCGCGACAGCAGGCCGCCGCCAGAGGAAAGCCCCTCACAGGTTTTGTCGAAGCCGCCGTCGACCCAGTCGATGTCGAGCAGGCGGTTGAGCTGTGCCCAGAGGCCGAAGAGCCACGTGACGGCGGCGACGATGCCTCCCCAGATGCGGCGGTCGAGCCAGTCGGCCACGCGCGCCCACCACGCGTAGAAGGCGATCACGGTCGCGCCGTAAAGCTCGTCAACGTAGAGGCGATCGCGCAGCGGCTTCCAGAGCCAGGGAGCAGATTTTTCGAGCGCATCTGGAGCTTCGGGCTTGGGCGTTTTGTTTCCGTAGAGCCACCAGCCGAGCCCGAGGCCGGCAAAGACGACGAACGACGACCCGAGCATGAGCAAGCCGAGGCCGGGCTCGGCGAATCCGCGCCAACTGAAGGAGGCGGTTCGATTCTCGAGGAACGCGTGGAACCATGGCCACGCGGGAGTTCCGATGACGCCGAGCACAATTGCGAAGAACGCGAGAATCGCAAGCGGCAGCGTCATCACCTTCGGGCTCTCGTGCGCGTGCTTCTCGCCGCGGTTGTAGCCGAAGAATACGTAGCAGACCTGACGCGTCATGTAGAACGCGGTGAGTAATGCGCCGAAGACGAGCAGATAAAACGGGCCTTTGGAGATATCCCAATGCTGCGCGGCTTCCAGGATCCCGTCCTTCGACCAGAATCCGGAGAAGAAGATTGGGAATCCACACAGCGCCAGCATACCGATGGCATAGGTGATGAAAGTGAGCGGCATGTCGGAGCGAAGGCCGCCCATGCGGCGAATGTCCTGCTCGTCGTGGCAGCCGTGGATGACCGAGCCCGCGCCAAGGAAGAGCAGCGCTTTGAAGAAGGCGTGCGTGATGAGGTGGAACATTCCGACGGCGATGCCGCCCAGGCCGAGTCCGGCCATCATGTAGCCGAGCTGCGAAATGGTCGAATAAGCGAGGATGCGCTTGATGTCGTTTTGCGCCACGGCGATGAGCGCGGCAAAGACCGCGGTGGACGCGCCCACCCAAGTGACGACGGTGAGCGCCGCGGTGGTTCCATGGGGCGCGGCGCCGATTGACATGAGGGGATAAACCCGCGCGACCAGAAAGACGCCGGCCGCAACCATGGTAGCCGCATGAATGAGCGCGGAGACGGGCGTCGGGCCTTCCATCGCGTCAGGCAGCCAGACATGTAATGGAAGCTGGCCGCTCTTGCCCACGGCTCCGGCGAAGATCAGTAGACCGATGGCGCCGGCGGCGCTGAGGCCGAGCCCCGCATGCTGCGAGAGCAAGTTGACGAGCGCGAGACCTTCAAGCGAGCCCACGCCGTGGTTGTAGAAGAGCAGCGTGCCGGTCTGCGAGTACAACCACACGATGCCGAGCAAAAAGAAAATATCGCCGACGCGCGTGGTGACGAAGGCTTTTTTTGCGGCGGCCGCGGCGGAGGGTTTTTGATACCAGAAGCCAATGAGCAGATACGAGGTGAGGCCGACGATCTCCCAGCACATGAAGAGCAGAAGAAGGCTGTTGGAAATCACGACGCCCAGCATGGCTCCGGCAAAGAGTGAGAGGAAGCAAAAGAAGCGCGTGAAGTTTTCATCGTGGGCCATGTAGCCCACCGAGTAGATGAAGATGAGCAGGCCGACGAAACTGACCATCACCAGCATGATGGCTGCGAGCGGATCCAGGACCCAGCCGAGATCAACGGTGGAGGAGCCGAAGCGAAACCAGGTGAAGTTGACGAACTCACGGACGGCGGAATCGTGCGTCCATCCGGTCAGTACGTGACAGAGCGCGACCAGCGAGAGCAGCAGCGAAATCGAAAGCGAGCCGATCGCCAGCCCCGCGGCAAGCCTGCGCCGCGGCTGTTTGAGGAGCGCGATCAACCCCGATGCAACCATGGGCGCAACGGGAATGAGCCACAGAATTCCCGTGATAGCTGAGGCGGCGAATTGTGGAGTGAATGCTGCGGATTCCTGCATCAAGCTTTCACCCCTTCATCCTGTTCATCTTGTCGAGATCGGTGGTGTTGGTGTGGCGATGAATGGAAATGACGAGGCCGAGACCGACGGCTGCTTCCGCCGCGGCCACGGCGATAGAGAAAATGGCGAACATCATGCCCGTGAGGAATTCAGGATGCGGGCCGTATCGCCAGAAAGCGATGAGGTTGAGATTGGCCGCGTTCAACATCAATTCAATCCCAATCAGCACGAGAATCGCGTTGCGGCGCACCAATGCACCGGCAAGGCCAATGGCAAAGAGCAGAGCGGCAACCAGCAGATAACCGGCGAGCGGCGTGGTCACGGTTTCGGCCTCTCTTTCTCGTGCATGGCCACGATGACCGCACCGATGGTGGCCGCGGTGAGTAGCAGAGCGACAATCTCCAGCGGCAGCACGTAGCGGCCCACCAGCGCGTTGCCGATGTCGTGCACGGTGACGGCGGGAACGGCGTTATGCTGCGGCAAGGCCCGCACGCTTTCGAGGACGGCCCAGGCCAGAACCGCAAAGACACCGGCTGCAATCACAAGTCCCACAAACCAGGTGCTGCTGAAGACGCCTTCTTTGGGCAAATCGGCGCCCCGCGTCAGCAGAATGGCGAACACAATCAGGATGGCAACGGCGCCGATGTAGACGAGAATCTGCGCGAAGCCGGCGAACTGCGCATCAAGCTGCAAATAAAGCAACGCCAATCCGGCGAAGGCTACCGTGGTGGCGAGAGCGCAATGCACCAGGTGCTTGAGCATCACAGCAGCCAGACCGCCGCAGATGGTTATGGCCGCAAGCAGATAGAAGAGAGCGTTCATGGATGGCTCCTATTCAGCATAGCGGTATCTCCTGGGGCCGAAGTGCTCGTTGCGCATGCTTAAGCGGCCCATAAGCACGTAAGCCGCGGCCAGAATCACCGTGCACACCACCCAGCGCATCCAGCCGTCGCCCATGAAGCGCCAGAGCGCGGTCACAAAGAGATTGAGCAGCGTGAAAGGCAGCACAAACTTCCATGCAAAGTTCATCAGCTGGTCCTGGCGCAGGCGGGGCAACGTGCCGCGCATCCAGATGAAGACAAATATGGAGAGCATCACCTTGGAGAAAAACCAGATCCACGAAGGAATGAAAGTGAGGAAGGAAAATGGCGCAGACCATCCGCCGAGGAAGAGCGTGGTGCCGAGGCCTGAGATGGCGAACATGGCCAGATATTCGCCGAGAAAGAAGAGCGCGAATTTGAAGCCCGAATACTCGGTGTGATATCCGGCGACAAGTTCCGATTCGCCTTCGGGCAGATCGAAGGGCGAGCGATTGGTCTCGGCCGTGGCGGCAATAGCGTACATCACAAACCCGGCCAAACCCCATGGCGTAAAGATGTACCAGTGAGGAAAGATGCCCGTGTAGCTGTTCTGCGCATCCACGATCTTCGGCAGCGAAAGCGAGCCGGCGATCATGACCACGGAAACGCTCGAAAGCAGCAGCACAACTTCGTAGCTGATCATCTGCGCCACCGCGCGCATGGCGCCCAGCAATGAATATTTATTGCGGCTCGACCAGCCGGCCATGAAGACCGAAAGCTCGGTGGACGCGCTCATGGAAAAGAAGAAGAGCAGACCGGCGTTCAGGTCGACCAGCACCATGTTGCGGCCCATGGGCAGTACGGCAAATTCCATAAAGACCGCGACCACCAGCGAAAGCGGCGCAAGGAAATGCACCACCGCATTGGCGCTGAAGGGAACGATGTCTTCCTTGGTGAGCGACTTGATGCCGTCGGCGACGGGCTGGAAGAAGCCGAAGGGGCCAACGCGGTTGGGGCCGAGGCGATTCTGGATACGGCCCAGGCCTTTGCGCTCAAACACCGTGGTCAGCGCGAACAGGCCGGGAAACAAGCAGACGATGGTGATGACGCCAAGCACGATGCCGGCGGCGGGGCGCAGCGCCGCGGGCAAAAAATCGACAAGCCAGTTGCGAAGAAGGATGAAGATCTGGTCGAGGTTAGTGAAGAGGCGCGATGTCGCCATGGTCTAGCTTCCTCCTCCGGTGGGTGGTGCAGGAGGCGCGGAGGCAGCGGTTTTGGCTGCGGCAGCCTCGGCCGCGGCTTTGGCCTTGGCTTCCACCTTGGCTTTTTCCTCGCCCAGTCGCGCATCGACCTGCGACGCTTCCGTGGGATGGATCGAGTGATAGTATTCGTTCGATCTAGCCAACTGCTTGCGATCGTAGAGCAGGCCGCCGAAGCGATCGTCAGTGGCCAACTCGAACTCGTTGTCCATCTTGATGGCCTCGAACGGGCAAACTTCAACGCAAATCTGGCAGCTCATGCAAACAGAAACATCAATGTCGAAGCGCGTGGGATAAAACTGCTGCTTGCCCACATAATCCGGCTTCTTGTCCTTGCTTTTGTCGATGTAGATGCACTTGGGCGGGCACTCCTTCTCGCAGATCTGGCAGGCCACGCAACGCAGCCCGGCCTCCCAGTCCGCTCCGTCGTACACGAGAAAAGGAAATACGCGTGCGGCCTCGATGGTGGGAATCCGCTCCTCCGGATACTCCACCGTCGTCATCCGCTCTTTGGAGACGTAGCTACCGAAGAAATTCTTCGCCGTCTCCGCCATTCCCTTCAGGATGCCTTCACCAAGCAAATGCGCTACTCCGTATTCGTTGTCAGTTCCTAGTTCTTAGTTCCAAATTCGTAGTTCGTAGCCAGCGTTCTTCGTTATTCACTGTGAACTGTGAACTCTTTCATCGATCCACTTCACCCAGCACAATATCCACGCTGCCAAAGATCAGCACCACATCGGCCACGTTGCTGCCCAGGCACATATCTTCGAGAACCGTCAGGTTGATCAGGCTGGGCGGGCGCACGCGATAGCGATATGGATTCGGACCGCCGTCGCTGATGAGATAAAAACCCAGCTCGCCCTTGGGCGCCTCAATGCGGCCGTAGGCCTCGCCGGGCTTGGGCCGAAAGCCGCGGATCTTGGCTTTCGCATCCATGATGGGCCCGCCGGGAATTTCGTTGAGCGCCTGCTCGACAATCTTGATCGACTCGCGCATCTCCAGAATGCGCACCATGTAGCGGTCGTAGACGTCGCCATGATCGCCCAGCGGCACGCGAAATTTGAAGCGATCGTAAATGCCGTAATGGTCGACTTTGCGAATGTCGTAGTCCACTCCTGACGCGCGCAGCATCGGCCCCGTGACGCCGGCGTTCACAGCCAACTCCGGCTTTAAAATGCCCACGCCCTGGCAGCGCGCCATCAAAATCTCATTCGAAGACAGCAGCGCTTCGAACTCGTCGACAAACTGCGGCAAACCGGCGATCACCTTGCGCGTCGCGTCAAGCCACAACGCAGAAACATCCACGCGGCAGCCGCCGAAGCGCATGTAGTTGCACATCATGCGCGAGCCGGTGAGCGACTCAAAGAGGTCGAGGATTTTTTCGCGCTCTTTGAAGGCGTACATCAGCGGCGTGCCGCTGGCGCCCATCTCCTGAATCAAGAATCCAATCGACGAAGCGTGATTCTGAATACGCGTAAGTTCCCCAAGAATGACGCGGATGTACTGGGCGCGCTCCGGTACTTCCTGGGCGGCTAGCTTTTCGACGGCCAGCGCGTAGGCCCAGTTGTTGGTGAGCGAGCAGATGTAATCAAGGCGGTCGGTGTAGGGCATCGACGCCAGGTAGCTGGCCTGCTCAGCGATCTTCTCGTGGTTGCGATGCAGGTAGCCGAAGACCGGCTT
>JARLFZ010000024.1 GCA_031296305.1 Occallatibacter sp.
GTGATACAGCGCCGCGCAACCCGAGAGGAGCGCCGCAAATGCTGGCCGACGCGTTGCTGCGAAGCGCAGCGGGCTCCACAGCCCTCCTGCGCGTGACCAGCAGCAATACCGATACCAGCATGTCTGAGGTGGGCCTGGTGGCGACTACTTTTGCGGAGGTTCCGGTGCGCCCGGTCGTGATGCGAAAGCTGCGGCCCGCCTGGCAAGAAGACGGAGAGTCTAAATGGGAGCTGCTGGTGTCGGCGACGGGCGTCGAACAACAAGTGGACGCGCTCGATCTCGCGTCGGCGCAGGCTCTGTTTGCCATGACGCTGGCGGTGACGGTGGCCGGGCAGGACTATCTGATTGAATCCATCGCCTCCAATGAAGCCTTCGGACAAGTGTATCTTTACCGGTTGCTGCTACGCGAGGCGCGGCAGCAAGCAGTGTAGCAGTTCATAGTTCACAGTTCGCAGCACAGTGGGGACTATGAACTGTGAACAAAGAACTACGAACTGAAGACGATGAACTGAGAACAATCATGCAAAATGCGAAAGATTCTTTTTACATGGCGCTGCGCGCGCGCCTGATGGCAATCAATCCGGAAAGGACCATCCTGCTGCGCGGCGCGGTGCGTCCGGGAATTCTGGTGGAGGAGGCAGAAGCACCCTTCAGCCAGCTTCCCAATGACGTGTTTGTGCTGCGCTGGACGGGCCTGGCGACGGACGTGGATCTGGCGTCCGCCATGGCGGCGGAACAGTGCGAGATCACGTACCAGACCTGCGGAACGCAGAGCTTCGGCGGCTTGGATCGCGGGCGTGTCCTGAGCGCGATGGATGAGGAGCTGATGGCGATGCTGCAGCCCTTCTATACGCCAAAGCTCGACTACACGGCGACGCCCGCGGCCGCGATGCTGACGCAGGTGTTCTGGGATGAGCCGGCGTTTGGGCCGACGGCGATTAATCGCGACCGGCTGGGGCGCAGCGCAAGTGTGATGGTGTACAGCTACCAGGAGCCGGGAGAGTGAAAGCAGGTTTCAGGTGTCGTTCTTGGACCTACTGAGATCCAGGATTCCTGAACCCTGAACCCAGAAATCTGAAGGGACTTCGCAATGACAGCAACATGGTTTTCCGCTCCGGCGCCGGTGGCGCGGCGGGTGCGCGCATACTTTGCGCCCGTGAACCGGGCGGCACAGACTCCCGTGCTCTTCGATCCATCGCAACAGAGCGGGTTTAGTCTCGGCGTTCCGCCGGCGCCGTGGATCGATCTCGGCTGGATTCAGGACTTCGCGCGCAAGCCGGCAAGCAAATCGACAGCATTGTTGACGGGCATTCCTGCGGCGGCTCTCGAGCAGGTGCGCGAGAGCGTGCAGGCTGAGGTGAGCTTGCAGTTTTTGAGCTGGACCAAGCTGACCATGGCGCTGGCAACGGGATCGCAACACATGAATGTGCTGGCCGCAGCGGGCGCTCCGGCGTTGGCGGCGGATGGAGCGACGGCCGCGCCAGCAGTGACTCCGCAGAGCGGATCGACAAGTACATCGATCCTGCTGGCGTCGGCGGATGCAGCCAAATTTGCGGCGGGGTCGATCGTCGCGGTGGACGGGGATTATACCGGGCAGACAGGTTACGTCGGTAGCCCGGTAGCAGGCGCGTATGTGCGCCAGGCCTTGACAGATATTGATTACATCCGGCGTGTGACCTTCAACGTGGCGCTGGTGGCGCAAGTTTCATCAACGGGGCTGACGCTTGCCGGACCGCTGCCCGGAGGAGCGCCAACCGGGGGCGCAAAAGTGCAGGCGGTGACAGGCTTTGTGGACCGCGAAGGTGGCAGCTTTTATCAGGAGTGGTCGGCGCTGTTTCTGATTCAGGGCAGCCAGGGAGAAAGAATTTTCTTCCACTACCCGCGATTGCAGGCCATGAGCGGCGCAGAGGAATCCGTCGCCCCGCTCAATGGGAAAGATCGGAGCGGACAGTCGCGGGTGACGCTAAAAGGGCAGTTCCTGGCGCTACCAGTGACGGACCCGCTGGACGGCGAACGCGTGGTTTGCTACCGGAGTTTTCTGCCGGCAGCGAATGCACTTGTGTAGACAAGTCAGCGAGTCAGCAGGTTAGAGAGTTACGATGAAAATCACAATCCAGGGGTTGGACTATTCGAGCGCGCTGGACGCTGTGCGTCCGTTGACCATCGAGCGCAAGATCAACGAGCCCTCCATCTGCCAGTTGTGGCTGAGCCTTCCCGCCAATGGAAGTCTCGCTTCGCCTTCGCGCTTCCAAACGCTGGCGGTGACGGGCGATGACGGCACGATCTATTTCACAGGATTCATTGCCGTGAGCCCGTTGCCAGAGTACGCGGGGATGGGCGTGGAAGGCCCGCGCTACCGCACGGCCATCCAGGCTGTGAGCGACGAGCTGCTGCTGGACCAGATGCTGATGCCGACGAGCGTGAATGCCTCCGGAGGAACTGCCGGCGCATTGCTTGCTGCACTGGTTGCCCACACCGGCTCGACGGCGCTGTCGACAGAGGAGCTTTCACTGCGGGTGCCGGTGGGCAACTTCGCTCCCAGTGCGGGCGCGAACTGGAGCAAGAGCGCGGGACAGGCGGCGAGCATGGCGCGGGCCGCGTATCGCGCCTTGAACGGCTCCATCCTGCTCGCGCCCGTGCAGACCACGGTGCATCCGCTGAACGAAAGCGACGGAAGTTTGAATCTTGCCAACCTGGCGCTTACGGCGAGCGTGAAACGCGCACTGGCCAACGATGTTACGGTGTGTGGCGAGAACGAGCCGGTGGCCTACGTAACGGAGTATTTTCTGGGCGACGGCGTCACCACGGAATTCGACTTGGCCGAGGATCCGTTCTTCCCGGCGACATCAAAGTCTAGGATCGTGAGCGAGCTCTTCAACGAGCCGGAGATCAACCAGACGCTTTGGAACGCCGCCGGCGGAGGGTACATCACATTGGGACCCGATGGCCTGGGGATGAACGGCGGCAACGGCATTGACGGCGAAACCACGCTGGCCTGGCTCGATACCGTTGAGATGGGAGGAACGCTGCTGCTGGAACTGGTGGGCGTGAAGCTGTCTCCGGGCAGCATGGGAATCCTGGGCGGTTTTTTCAACGGCTATCAGACCGCATCGGGTTGCACCGCGGGGATCCAGGTCATGGCGCAACAAGGCACCGGGACCGTGACGTTGCAGCCGATGGTGATGGGCACAGCGACGGGAACTACGTTTGCGGCGAATCCCGCAAACACGTACACACTGCGCCTGCGCATTCACTGCCCGGAGAGTTACCGCGCAGCGGCGATGTACTACTCCTTCGGGGATAGCGGCCCCATCGGCGCAGGTGGAGTATGGTTGATGGCGCCGGGCAACATCCAGATGGAAGTGCAGGAGTTCGTGAACGGCGTAGGCGCAACGCCAGTGACGCTCTACGACGGCGCGGTGACGAATCTACCCGCGCCCTGCGATTTGGTTCCGGTGAGCAGCATCAATTTAATCGGAACCATACGCGCCATTAATCTGAGCAACCTGGGTGCGGGCTGGGTGGTGAGCACACCGCCCAACGGCGGACCCTACACACGGCGCATCGGGACCACGGCGGAGGCAGCGGAGTGCAACGTCGAGAACACTGGCAAGCTGGCCTTCTACACCGGCTGTACGCCGGTTGCGGGCGAGCAGATTGCGGTGAGTTACCGTACTGTCGGGCGCGCCGTAGGCCGTGCGGTGAATTCCGCGAACCAACTGGCTCTGGCCGCAGCAGGATCGCCATCGGTGTCGACGTGGATCGGCTCAGTGACCAATCCTCCGGCGCGCACTGCAACGGATTGCCGCAGCGCGGCGCAGGTGATGGTGCAGGCTGCCTCTAGCACGAGCGCACTGTGGAGCGGCACCTACAAGGGGAACCGCAGCAGCTTCTCGAGCGATGTGTGGCCGGGCGATGCGCTGCTTTTCAGCGCGCCTTCGACGAACCTGAATGCCGAAGTGGTGGTGCGCACAGTGAAGGCGAAGTACAGCCCAAGCCTGCCAGACCTTGTGGAATATGAGATCGCGTTTGCCAATGACTGGGCCGATGACCTGGCCATTAAGACCAGCGCCACGGTGCCGGAAAATGCGTGGCTCCCGGCGCCGGTGAATCCGACGGTGCTGGCCAATCTGACTCATCTTACGGTGACGGCACTGAACGGCAGCACCGTGACAGTGAATACAGGCGTGACGCCGCCTGCCGGTGGCGGCTTCGAAGTTCGGCTGCGCGATTTTGCGTTCATGCCCGGGCAGGATCCGACGCTGGCGCTACGGGGCTCGCAGCCGAACCTGACGTTGTTGCGGGCTTCGGCGAGCGATCGGTTTTATATCCGGATGTACGACGGCGCCACACCGCCCAATTATTCCGAGTTCTCAACGGCGTTGTTCATCAACCTGCCGCTGAGCGTGTGAGTGCGGTCGACGATGAAATGCCAGACGGAGTGCGGTGCATGCGCATGATGAATGAATTCGAAGCCCAGGTGATCAGCGATCTGAGCGTGCTGAAGTCGCAGATGTCCGGCCTGATGGGCGACGGCAACGGCGGCCGCCTGGCCGATCTGGAGCGCCGCATGGAACGCCACGAGCAGAACTGGCAACGCGCCAAAGGCTTTCTTGCGGCGGTGAGCGTGCTGTTCGCTGTGGTGGAGGTGGCCTTGGAGGCGTGGCACCGGCACTGACACCTGGAGCGAGGACGAACGGCGCGGTGGCGCGATTCGTGCAAGTAGTGGATGTCAGTTCATATAATGAACCTATGAGCGAACAACCGCTGGTGGGCGTGGTGATGGGCAGCAAGAGCGACTACGAGACGCTCTCGGCGGCCGTGGAAATTCTGCGCGCGTTGGAGATTGCGCACGAAACGCGCATTGTGAGTGCGCACCGCACCCCCGATTGGCTCTTCAAATACGCCGAGACGGCTCGCGAACGCGGCTTGCGCGCGATTATTGCCGGAGCCGGCGGCGCGGCGCATTTGCCCGGTATGCTGGCGGCGAAAACTCTCGTGCCGGTGCTGGGAGTGCCGGTAGCTGCGACGCAACTGAACGGACTGGATGCGCTGCTCTCGATTGTGCAGATGCCCAAAGGCGTTCCCGTTGGGACCCTGGCGATTGGGAAGGCGGGCGCGGCCAACGCCGCGCTGCTGGCCGCAGAGATTCTGGCCGGAACCGACGCTACACTGTACGAGCGCCTGGCCGCGTGGCGCGCGGCGCGAACGGCAGAAGTGATGGAGCAGACGCTGGGCGAGGAACCGCCGAAGTGAGTGACGCCTTTCTTTCAAAATCAGAAAAAATAGTAAGGCCGGGCGGGCTGCTGGCCATTCTTGGCGGCGGACAGTTGGGGCGCATGACGGCGATGGCCGCGCGCACCATGGGCTTTCACGTGCGCGTGATGGATCCGGAGCCACAGTGCCCGGCTAGCTTTGTGGCCGATGAAACCATTGTGGGCCGCTGGGACGACGTGGACGCCGCGCGGCGGTTGGCCGCGGACGCCGATGTGGTGACCATCGAGATTGAGCAGATTGGCGTGGAAGCATTGCGCGTGGTGGAGAGTCTCGCGCCGTTGCGTCCGGGCGTGCAGCCGATCCGCATCATTCAGGACAAGACGCTGCAAAAGCCTTGGCTCGCCGAGAATGGTTTTCCCGTGGGTCCGTTTCGCGTAGTGCGAAGTGAGACGGAATTGCTCGAGGCGGTCGCTGAGCTCTGCGGCGATGTTTTTGTGAAGATCGGACGCGGCGGGTATGACGGGCGCGGGCAGGTAAGAATTGTTCCGGCAAATCCAGCGGCCCCTTCCCCGGTCTCAGAATCGAGACCGGGGGCACCCAGTCATCTTGTGGAAGCGGTGAAGTTGGTCGCGGTTGGGTCGTGTGTTGTGGAGAAGGCGCTCGACCTCGAATGCGAGATCAGCGTGATGGCGGCGCGGAATCCATCCGGCGAGGTGCGGGCTTTTCCTGCGTCGCGCAATCATCACGAGAATCAGATTCTGGCCTGGAGTGTGCTTCCGGCCGGGATGGGACCGGATTTGGAAGCGCGCGCTGAAGCCCTGGCCGCGGATCTTGTCGCGAAGCTCGGCATGGTGGGCTTGCTTTGCGCGGAGATTTTCGTTACGCGTTCCGGCGAGCTCCTGATCAACGAGCTTGCGCCGCGGCCGCACAACAGTTATCACCAAAGCGAGCGCGGGTGCGCGACTAGCCAGTTCGAGCAACTGGTGCGCGCGGTTTGCAATTTGCCATTGGGCTCGACTGAGTTAATTAGTCCGTGTGCGATTGCGAATCTGCTCGGGGATTTGTGGCTGAATGGCGAGCCGAATTTTCCCTCAGCGCTTGAAGTGCCGGGTGTGCGGCTGCATTTATACGAGAAGCACATGCCGCGCGCGGGCCGGAAGATGGGGCATTTGTCGGCGGTGGGCGCGACGGCGGAGGAGGCACTGGAGCGGGTGCTGGAGGCGAAGCGGCGGCTCTGGATCGCGTGAAAGGCAACCGCAGATCCTTCGACTCGTTCGCCTGCGGCGAACTCGCTCAGGATGACAATGCTGAGGCTGTGTGCAGAAGAGCAGAAGATTCGCTAGATTGATAGACTGTCAGAAATAACCTAACGCCTAGCTAAGACAGCGCTGCCCCGGCTTTTTCCCAACGCTTGGGGCGCTTATTCTGTTGGAGAACTTTTTTGCGTAGGCGCAATGACTTGGGCGTGACCTCTACAAACTCGTCGTCGGCAATGAATTCGATGGCTTGCTCGAGATTCAGCGTCTTGTACGGCACCAGACGAATCGCATCATCGGCCGTCGACGCGCGCATGTTAGTCATCTTCTTTTCGCGGACCACGTTCACGTCGAGATCGTTGTCGCGCGAGTGCTCGCCGACGATCATGCCTTCGTACACCTCGACGCCCGCGCCGACAAAGAGAATGCCGCGCTCCTGCAATCCGTTCAGCGAATAGGTGGTCGTCGGTCCCTGGCGGTCGGCAATGAGCGCGCCGGTAGGCCGCTGGGGAATTTCGCCTTGGTAGAGAATATAGCCGTCGAAGAGGGAATTCATGACGATGGTCCCGCGCGTTTCGGTAAGCATTTCGCTGCGCAGGCCGATGAGGCCGCGGCTAGGCACGCGAAATTCGAGGCGCACGCGGCCTGAGCCGTGATTGTGCATCTTGGTCATCTCGCCCTTGCGGGGGCCGAGCTTTTCAATCACCGTGCCGGTGAACTGCTCGGGCACGTCGATGGTGAGGTGTTCGACCGGCTCCATGCGCACGCCGTCGACCATCTTGGTGACGATTTCCGGCCGGCCTGCCATCAGCTCGAAACCTTCGCGGCGCATCATTTCAATGAGAATGGCAAGTTGCAGCTCACCGCGTCCCAGCACTTTGAATGCATCGGGTGAACCCGTTTCTTCCACGCGAATGGAAACGTTGGTGAGTAATTCTTTTTCCAGGCGCTCGCGCAGATTGCGGCTCGTAACGTACTGGCCTTCGCGTCCTGCAAACGGAGAAGTATTGACATTAAACTGAATCGCGATCGTGGGCTCGTCGATAACGATCAGCGGCAGCGGCGAGGGATTCTCGACGCTGGTGATGGTTTCGCCGATGGTGATACCCTCGATACCGGCCACGGCCACGATGTCGCCCATGGTAGTCTCGGTGGTCTCGATGCGTTTGAGGCCGGAGAAGGTGAAGAGCTTGGTGATTTTGGTTTTGTAGAGTGAACCGTCGCGGCGCGAGATGTTGACCTCATCGCCCACGCGCAACGTGCCCTGAAAGACGCGGCAGATGGCGATGCGCCCGAAGTAATCGGAGTAATCGAGATTGGTGACGAGAATTTGCAGCGTGCCTTCAGGATCGCCTGTGGCTTCAGGAATGGTTTCCACGATGGCGCGGAAGAGCGGCTGCAAATCCGTGCCGGGTATCGCGGGATCGGTGGAGGCCGTGCCAGCCTTTGCGACCGCGTAAAGCACGGGAAAGTCGAGCTGCGATTCTTCGGCGTCGAGGTCGATGAAGAGATCGTAGATCTCATCCAGAACTTCCTGCGGCCTCGCGTCGGGGCGGTCGATTTTGTTGATGACGACGATGGGAAGCAGCTTGGCTTCGAGCGCCTTGGAGAGCACGTAGCGTGTTTGCGGCAGTGGACCCTCGGCCGCGTCCACCAGCAGCATCACGCCGTCGACCATCTCCAGCGCGCGTTCAACTTCGCCGCCGAAATCGGCGTGGCCCGGGGTATCGACGATGTTGATTTTGCCGCCGTCGAAGTTGATGGCGGTGTTCTTGGCGAGAATCGTGATGCCCCGTTCGCGCTCCAACTCGTTGGAGTCCATGACGCGCTCGGCTACCTGTTCGTTGGCGCGAAAGGTTCCCGCCTGGCGGAGCATGGCGTCGACCAGCGTGGTCTTGCCATGGTCAACATGGGCGATGATGGCGATATTGCGTATCGTCTGGCTCAAAACGTTGAGGTTTCCTTCTGTCGGGTATGGGCGCGCGGGCCCTCGAGACGGTGAGGGGAGTAAAAATGCCATGCGCCGCATAGCGCGGCTGCTCTTATTCTATCAGCCGAGGAGTGTGGGCGGATTCATGTGCCAGTAACAGACACATTCCACAGACGCCGCGCGAAGGATTACACTTCTGGAGCACATGAAAACAGCTGTTCACGACCGCCCGCAAACTTCGTCCCGCCACCGGCTTGCCCGGCAGGTATGCGCCTTCACCGCTTTGCTCGCCGTTTGCGTGCTCTGCTGCACCCTTGCATCGCAACGTGCCCAGGCACAGGCCGCTTCGTCCACGGGGCAGCTCCGCATCTATTCGATCGATGTTGAAGGCGGCCAATCCACGCTGCTCGTCGCGCCATCCGGCGAGTCGTTGCTCGTTGACACCGGTTGGCCCGGCAACAACGGCCGTGATGCCGAGCGCATTCTGGCCGCCATGAGAGATGCCGGCATCAAGCGCATCGACCATGTGCTGATCACGCACTTTCACGACGACCACGTAGGCGGCGTGCCCGAACTGGTGGCGCACGTTGAAGTGGGCGAGTTCCTTGACCATGGCGAGAACCGCGAAGACGCAGCCGACACGCGCAACAACTACGAGACCTACGTGAAGGCCATTGCAGGCCATCAGCGGCGCATCGTGCATCCCGGCGATACCATCGCCATCGACGGCCTGAGCGTGGTGGTGCTGACTGCAGACGGCGAGCACATTGGCGCCGTTCCCGGCATCAAGCCGGTGCCCAACAGCTACTGCGCCAGCGAACACGTCTGGCCCGACGACCCCACGGAAAACGCGCGGTCTGTTGGGATCTTGGTGACCTTCGGCAAATTCAAGTTTCTCGATCTCGGCGACCTGACCGGCAAGAAGGAAGTGGCGCTGGTGTGCCCGAACAACCCTATTGGGACCATCGATCTTTATCTGGTGACGCATCACGGCATGGATTGGTCGAACTCGCGGGCCATCGTCGACGCGGTGCATCCCCGCGTGGCCATTATGAACAATGGCGCGCACAAGGCCGGCAAGCCGGCAGCGTGGCAGATTGTGCACGACAGCCCCGGGCTGATCGATCTATGGCAACTGCATACGGCCGAGGATGCCGACGCGGCACACAACAGCCCTGAGTGGCTGATTGCCAATCCCAAAGGCGACGGAGACGGCCACGCGCTGAAGGTGGTTGCAGCGCTTGACGGAAGTTTCTCTGTGACCAACACGCGCACGGAAATGACGAAGCAGTATTCGCGCAAGTAGGGCGGCCGCTGCGTGATTTCTTAGTCTTTGTCGGACCTGTGCGGGCGAGGACGCCCACACTACAGCCGGTCTGGAGACCGGCGGTACAATCGGACTGTTACGTAATCTTTGGAGGGACTGTCTTATGTCTTCATCTCGCCGGGAATTTCTTGCCGGCCTGGCAGGCGCGGGTGCACTGGCGACGCTGCCGCCCGCGGTGCACGCTGCTGCTTCAGGTTGCTCCTTTCGCCTTTCAGTAATTAACGATGAGATTTCCCCGGACTTCGATCACGCCTGCTCGGTTGCGGCCAACGACTTCGGCCTGCAATGGATCGAGATTCGCAGCATGTGGAACAAGAATGTAACCGAACTGAACGCCGATGAGATCGATCGCGCGCGCCAGATTCTGGAAAAATACAAGGTCCGCGTCACCGACATTGCCAGCCCGCTTTTTAAGGTCCACTGGCTAGGTGCGCCGATGTCAAAGGAAGGGCCGCAGCGCGATCAGTTCCACGCCGACTTCGATTTCAAGCAGCAGGACGCAGTGCTCCAACGTTGCATCGATCTCTGCAAGGCCTTCTCGACCGATCGCATCCGTTGCTTCGATTTCTGGCGGCTTGACGATCCCAAGCCCTATCGCGCGGCCATCAACGACAAACTGCGCGAGGCAGCGCGCACTTGCGCCCAGCACAACCTTATCCTGCTACTCGAAAACGAAATGGCCTGCAACACCGGCAGCGGCAAGGAGGCTGCGGAGACGCTGGCCGCTATCGCTGAGCCCAACTTTATGCTCAATTGGGATCCGGGCAACTCCGCGACCTTCCCGAGTGACACGCCCTATCCCGACGACTACAAACTTCTGCCAAAGCATCGCATCGGCCACTGCCACTGCAAGGACACAATCCGCAAACCCGATGGCAAGGCGGAATGGGCGCCCGTGGGCGGTGGAATGATCGACTGGGTGGGCCAGTTCCGCGCCCTTCAGCACGACGGCTACCATTACGCCGTGAGCCTTGAGACGCACTGGCACGGTGGCAAGCCCGAGCCCGGCAGCAACATGAGCGTCGGTGAGGCCTCGAGCCGCATTAGCATGAAGGGGTTGAAGGAGACACTGGCCAAAGCCGGCATCAACTGCTGAGGAAACGCGCGGAGAGGCGAGACCTGGGTGCAGTAACCCTGAATTTGCTCTAGTGTGGTGAGTCTGAAGTTTGTTGAAGAACAAATGCAGGTCCTTCGACTCCGTTTGCCGCGCAAAACGCGGCAAACTTCGCTCAGGATGACCGATCATTATGAGACGAACTTCTGACTCAGGACACTAGGCCACTTTCGCGCTGAAATCCGCAGCCGCTCGGAACATCGCCCTGACGTTCGCGTCCGGCGTGTCTCCATCCATATTGATGCAGCACACGCCCACCATCTCTCGTCTTCCGCACGCAGTCAGCGCTTGAAGCGCATCGCCGTAGGCTTGGTCTTCCGAGCCCTGGAGCATCCGGACTGGACTCATGCGCAAGTTGAGAAAGGCCGCGGGAAACAGCCGGCTACAGGCCTCGATATCGGAGCCGAAACCCACGTCGAGAAATTTCAAATCCATTCGGTTGTACGCATCGGCGTACTTCTGTAGATTGCTGCCGCAGTGATGAATGCCATAGGGCGCCAGCAGTTCAGCCACGCGGAGTTCGTGCGGCAGGACGCGGGATTCGTAGAGCCTGGGCGAGATCATGCTCACCGAGCAGTTACTCGTCAGGTGAATCGCGGGACCCACGCTCACAATCGACCGGTTCACGGCGATGGAGGTTGTTCCTGTCCTTTGCCGCAGGATGCGGCTTACTCCCACCACGGTTTCCGCAACGATGGCCAGCAGATGATCCGCAAGCTCCGGATCCTCTTTCAAGTCCGCGAACAGATCGTTGCCGCGCAGCTCCACCGCGTTGTTCACCAGTCCACCGGTATTCAGGTCGCCCGTCACATATCCGAATCGCGACTGGAGCGCATCCATCTGTTCGATAAGCGCGCTCATCGGCCACGTCTTGGCTACATCGGGGGCGCGAAGGAGTCTTGCGGCGTCGCGATCGAGATTCAAGGGCGTGGGCCAGGCCGCCTGCCCAGCCATGAACCGGATGGGAACGCCCAGGGTCGCGGGAATGATAAACCCGCCGGCGATGTGGCGCGAGCCGATGACCGGGCGTGGCTGTGGGTGGGGCTCCCCGATCGCGAAGAACTCGTAAAGCGCGCGCCGCATCAAGACGTCGTTTGCAATGCGCGTTTCCACATCGAGATAAAAGGGTTCCTCGAAGGACACGCCAAACCGGCGATTCCACCAGTCCGGACTGAAGATCACATTTACAGGAATCATCGCTTGCCGACCGAACTCCAACCACAAATCATAGCGCCGTTCACGCGCCCAACCGCGACCTTGCCTACGAAATTCAAATTGGAAATGCAAGTTCAGTGCAAGGTCGGCGATACTTCAAGCGTTCAACCGGCATTCACAATTGCGGCGCGATCGGACCGCTAGGATAGGGATGGATCACCGCCAATGGACGTACACCGGTGCGCGCCTTTTTGGCATCCAATGCCTATGACGCGGACTGCTTCATTTGAGATAGGCGCGCACGAGGTCGATCAGGTCTTCGGCCAGGTCAGGGGCAATCTGCTCCTTGGCTCCGTCAACGAGATGGAAGCGGATGTGCGTCTCCAGCACTTCGGCCATCAAGCTGTTCACGCCTCCGCGGACGGCGGCCAGGAGCATCAACTGATCTCCGCAGTCCTCGTGGCCCGAGAGCGTGCGCTCCACGGCGTCGAGTTGTCCGCGCAGTTTTTTCACGCGTTGCAGCAGCTTGGCTTTTTCCCGATCCTGATGGGTCATGGTCTGGATTCCTCGCTTGACAATACCCACCGGGGGTATGGTATTAACCCAGTTGGGGTATAGTTGCTTCCCCACTATTCTATGCCCGCACGCCCTCCCAACTCGCGTTCGATTGTGTTGCGCGGCCTGGCCTTCTCCTGCGTGCTCACGGCCACCGTTGGCGCCGCGCAGGTTTCCGGCGACTTGCCCTCCGCGCCGGCGCTGCAGCGTGGGGGGCTGAGCGACGTAGGGAATCAGGCTCTGCGTCTATTCATGGCGCCTATGGCCGGCTCCGTCCATCTCGAATTGGAAGTGAGCGGGATCGACGGGGCCTCGGACGAAGGCGCTGGCGACGCGGGGCCGACTGCGCCCTCTCCAGCTCAAACGCTCACCATGTTTCCGCACTCGGCCACGGCTCGCTTCTGGATCTCCGGTCAGGCCAACAGTATCTTTCAGGCGCACGGGCACTTTCATTCTCCTTATCAGGGCTCGAACAGCTTGATCGACGATGTCGAGGCGAAAGCCTCCGAGGTGGCGACGCTCTATCTCGGCTATCAGCTTTGGCCGAACACGCGCTACAACACGGATCTGATTGTCGATTTTGAAAATGCCGGTGGGCGCGGCATCTCCCAGGCGCTGGGATTGGCCGGCGAGACAAACATCGACATAGTTCGCAATCCCACCTTGAGCATCGCGCCCTACCTTTCGCACGGTGAGATTCACCAGATCATCGGCCTCACGGACGAGATGGTTGACCAGGAGCGCGGGCCCTTCGCGCTCGCGACCAAGGTTCCGGTGCGGCGCTTCGAGATTCGCATCGGCAAAATGAGCATGCCCGACACTCTCGATATCAACTCGGTGGGGTCGGACAGTCATTTGCAGTTCACCAACTGGACCATCGATAACAACGGCGCATGGGATTACGCCGCCGATACACGCGGCTATACCGTAGCCGGAATTCTGGAGTATGACGACCGCAACTGGTCTGCGCGATACGCCATTGCGGCCATGCCTACGGTTGCCAACGGCATCGATCTCGACTGGGCCTTGAGCCGCGCCAACGCGCAGAACTGGGAGTTCGAACTGCGCAAGGGGCTCTTCGCGCCTCTGCTGAATTCCAAGCGTGCAGGCGCGGTGCGCGTGTTGAGCTACGTGAATCACGCGCACATGGGCGATTATCGCGAATCGGTGCAGCAGTATCTTTCCGGAAGAATTGCTACGCCCGACGTCATACAGAGCGAGCGCAACGGCCAAGTAAAGTACGGATTCGGACTGAATACTGAACAGGAAGTCACCGACAGTTTGCGCCTTTTTGCACGATTCGGCTGGAACGACGACCGGCATGAATCCTTTGTTTACACCGAAGTCGCGCAGACGATTCTCTTTGGCGGCGATTACAACGGTCGCGGTTGGCATCGGTCAAACGATAAAGTGGGCGCGGCGTTTGTATCGAATGCCATCAAGCGCGACCACCAGAATTATCTGCACTACGGCGGGCTCGGTTTTCTACTGGGCGACGGGAATCTGACCTATGGGCGCGAAGACATTATGGAGTGGTATTACAACGCTCATCTCTGGCACGGGCTCTACGGAATGTTCGGCGGGACGCAGATCGCGCATCCCGGCTACAACACGGTCCGCGGCCCGATCTATGTGACGACGGTGCGCGCGCACATCGATTTTTAAAGACAGGGAACAAGGGAACAAGGGAACGAGGTAACAAGAACGCTAGGGTTTACTTTCCCGGCGGCTGCGGTGGCGCAGGCGACGACACGACAATCACGTCGCCGGGCTTAGCGTAGTGCAGTTTCTCGCGCGCTTCCCGCTCAATCGCTTCAGGGTCCGATTGCAGGCGCTGGATCTGTTGGCGCATTTGCGCGTTTTCCTCTTGCAGGTTTCTGATTTCCTGCTGAAGAGCTCGGTCTTCGGCGCGTTTCTGCTGCCACACGGAGATGCCGTGCCGGCCGTAGATGACATGCCACGTGACCAGCAGCGCAAGCGCTACAGCGATCACGGTTCCTGCCGGCCGCCACAACCGTTGCGCCCAGATCAGAGTGCGCTTGCCGAGCGGCGCCGGCTTGGTGTTCGCCGCGGGCGTTCCTCTTTTCGTGGCTGATTGTTGAGATGTCTCTTCCGGCATCGGATCTCGATTCACAATTCGAATCCACTATTCGCTGAGAACAAATTTTTCGGCCGCAGTGCGCAGGGCTTGCATCTGGTTCTCGTTGCGCGCCTCGGTATACGCCCTGACCACCGGTTCGGTCCCGGAAAGCCGGTAGCATACCCACGAGCCATCATCCAGGATCAGCTTCAGCCCGTCGGTCCGTACAACAGTGACAACCTTGCGCCCGCCCAGCTCCCTGGGATCGGCCTTCAACTTCTCAGTGAACGCGGCTTTCTGCTCCGCGGTCAAGTGGAAGTTCTCTCGAACGGGGTAGAAGGAACCAACCTTGTCAAAAAGCACCTTTAATTGTGCACCCAAGCTGGCGCCGCGCGTGGCCACCATCTCCGCCATGAGCAGGCCGGCGATGATGCCATCCTTCTCCGGCACGTGTCCGCGGATTGTGAGCCCGGCTGATTCTTCGCCGCCGATGGCGATTTTGTCGGCGATGATCAGCTCGCCAATGTACTTGAAGCCCACCGGCGTCTCATAGAGCGGCACCTTGTAATAATCGGCGAGCGCATTGATCAGGTTGGTGGTGGCAACGCTCTTAGCCACGCCGTTCTTCCAGCCGCGCGTCTCGACGAGATAGTCGAAGAGCAACGCGATCACGTAGTTGGGCTGGATGAAGGTTCCGTCGGTGTCCGCGATGCCGAAGCGGTCCGCATCGCCGTCGACGGCGATCACGAGCGATGCGCCGATCTCCGCCATTTTTTGTTTGGCTTCGCCGAGCAAGTGGTCGTCGGGCTCCGGCGCGTGCCCGCCGAAGAGCACATCGCGGTAGTCGTGTACTGTCTCGACCGGCACGCCGGCCTCGCGCAGCAGGTCGGACGCATAGCCGCGCCCCGCGCCCCAGAAGGGGTCGTAGACCACCTTGATGCCCGACTTGGCGATGGCCTTCAGATCGACCAACTCGGCCAGGCGCTTCAGGAACGAAGGCTTGACGTCGACGGTTTCGAACTTCTCGTCAGTTTGACTGGGAATTGCTCCGCCACCCCCGCCGCCGGCGATTTTCTCTGCCGCCGCTTCGATCTGTTTGGTGGCTTCAGGCAGCGCTGGCGCGCCGTCGGGCGTGGAGTATTTGATGCCGTTGTACTCCGGCGGATTATGCGAGGCAGTGAAGTTGATGGAGCCACAGGTTTTGAGCGTGCGTACAGCATAGGCGATGGCAGGTGTGGGCGCGGCCTCTGGAATGACAATCGGCGCGACGCCCGCCGCGGCTAGTACGCGCGCCGCTTCCGCCACAAAGCTCTCGCCGAGAAAACGCGAATCACGGCCCACCAACACGCGGTGCGGCGCGGGCATGGTCTTCACGTACTCGGCAATGCCGCCAACCGCCAGCCGGATATTCGCTACCGTAAACTCGTCGGCAACAATTGCCCGCCAGCCGGAAGTACCAAACTTGATTGCTGTGCTCATGCTTTTCTCCACGCGCGGCTGCGTCGCAAGCCGCAAGGACCATACTGCAACACCGCGCCTGCTTCGGCAAGTCTACCGGCAAGCCGGCAAGCCTCGCACGCGCTCGAACATTTATCGAGCGGAATTTCTCGATTTGCGTCTAATTGGCAGGGATGACTTTACCCAATTGAAACTTGCGCCGTGCTGTTGTTTGGAACAGCCGGAAAGGGGAGTTATGCGACTGATCGGAAATTTCATCGGGAGACGCGCCGCGAAACTGGCGGCGGTGACCGCATTCTTCACTCTGGCCTTCGTGATGTTTGCGCCGCAGGCGGGTGCGCAATCGCCGCCGGCAGGGTCTCAGCCCTGCGAAGCGCGGCCCGCACCGCCGCCGGAGACAATACAAACCATCTTTCTGAAAAACATTACCCAACAGAACGACCTGAACGACATTGCGACCGATCTGCGCAATGTGCTACCGAGGGCGAAGATTTTTCCCATGCAATCGCAGAACGCTCTCACCCTGCGCGCCACCGACGAGGATCTTGCCGCCGCGCAAAAGCTGATCGCCGATCTTGACCGGCCGCGCAAAGTTTATCGCCTGACCTTCACTACCACCGACGTTGAAGACGGCAAACGCACCGCATCGCAGCATTATGTTCTTCTCGCTCTCGCCGGTGAGCGGACAATCTTCAAACAGGGCAGCCGGGTTCCCATCGTGATCGGCACAGTGCAGAAACAAACTACGGCGCAGAGCTCCGAGATTCAGTACCAGGACGTGGGGCTGAGCATTGAGGCAACGGTGACCGGCTCGCCAGAGAATCTCGTGTTGCGTTCGAAGATTGAGCAATCGAGTCTTGCCGGCGAAAGAACCGCTGCCGTGGCGCCCGATCCTATCGTTCGGCAATCCGTTCTTCAGGGATCCGCGGAGTTGGCCCAGAACAGGCCAACTGTTCTCGGCTCGCTCGATATTCCCGGCACCACGCGCCATCAGGAGATTGAGGTGAGCGCGGAACTGGTTCACTGAGTCGGGTAACCCAGAATTGCAGCAACCCCTGCGGGGGTCTGGAGACCCCCGCTACAGCCGCTCAGGAGACCGGCGTTACAAGTTCACGCCGCTTGTGGGAATTGCTTGAAATAGATTCCCGGCTCGCCCTTCTTGCAAAAACCTCTTGCCGCGCCGGACCCGATTTGGGCTTACAGTGTTTCCAGCATCGTTTTCATTGGGGAGGGGCGTATGCTCGAATCCACTTCATCGGCTCGCATTGTGATGACCACCGTCGTTAGCCCCGAAGAAGCGGCGCGTCTTGGCCGCGCGCTGGTGGAGGAGCGGCTGGCCGCCTGTGCCACTCTTCTACCCGCCGTGCAATCCATCTACCACTGGCAGGGCCAGATTGAGTCCTCCGCCGAATGTCTGCTGCTGCTGAAAACCGCGTGCGATCGGCTGCCCGCCCTGGAAGCCCGCCTGCACGAGCTCCACAGCTATCAAACCCCTGAATTTCTTGTGCTTGCGGTAGAGGCGGGCAGCCATCCCTATCTGGCATGGCTCGAGGCAAGCCTGCGCGGGCCGGAGGGAAAGCTCGCGTAGAGCGATTCCAAAATAGGCGCATCCAGCGTTTGTGCTGCCGTCATCCCCGGTCCCCAAAAGCGAGGGACCGGGGGCACCCCAAATGGGAATAGCAGTGGTTGATGGGCTCCAAGCAAAACGGTTATTCGCTGCGCGAGAATGTGCGGCGTCCGCGCACGCGCTCTCTGGTATCCTTGGGGAAGTCTGTCCCATGCGCTGGCTTTTAATTGTCCTTCTCGTCTCGCTCGCGGCGCTGCTCTTTGCGGCTGCTGGCTTGGCTCATCACATCTGGCAACAGCGCACCCGGCGGGGCAGCGAATCGTCCGCAGCCGTTGAACCGGCCGAAGAGTCTGACCTGGAAGTGAAACGCTGATCTGCCATCCGAACGATGCTCTGATAGACGATGCCAGAAATCATGCAACGGAAATCACCAATCCACGAAAGCTGTAGCGCATCCAATCAATGAATTTGTGAAGTCTTTGTTGTCGAAAGGAACCCTCCCCGCTGTGAGTACTCATACGCCAGATAAAGCCAGCCAAGCCGCCAGCCCCGCCGTGAAGGAAATCTCCATTGCGCACAGTCCCGACTCCGACGACGCCTTCATGTTTTATGGGTTGGCGACCAACAAGATTCGCGTGCCCGGCTATCGCTTCACGCATACGCTTTGCGATATCGAGACCCTGAACCGCCGCGCCCGCGAAGAGGCTTTCTTCGACGTCAGCGCCATCAGCTTTCATGCCTATCCGTACGTGCAGGAGAATTACACGCTCATGGGCTGCGGCGGCAGCGTGGGCGAGGGCTACGGTCCCATGGTGATCTCCAGCCGCAAAATGGAAGCCGCCGACCTCGGCCGCATCCGCATCGCGGTTCCCGGAACGCTGACCACGGCTTATCTGGCGCTTAAGATCCTTAACCCGGCCATCGAGACCGAGACCGTTCCCTTCGATCAGATCATTCCTGCGATTCAGGCGGGAAAATTCGATGCCGGACTGATCATCCACGAGGGGCAGCTCACCTACTCGACCAGCGGACTTTATAAGGTCCTCGACCTTGGCGCCTGGTGGCGAGAGACCACCGGCCTTGTGCTGCCGCTGGGCGGCAATGCCATTCGCCGCTCGCTCGGCGCTGAAGCGCACAAGATCATTTCCAAGGCGCTGCGCGATTCCATCCATCACGCCCTCGACCACCGCGAACAGGCGCTCGAGTACGCGATGCAGTTTGCGCGCGACCTGGATGCGGGCATGGCCAGCCATTTTGTGAGCATGTATGTGAACGAGCGCACCCTCGACTACGGCCCCGACGGCCGCGAGGCCATTCGCAAGCTCCTGCAACTGGGCCACGAGCGCGGCGTGATCCCGATGGCGCCGCAAGTGGACTTCGTGGATTAGGCCAATCGTCGAAAACAACTCGTGACGCCGCTGAACACCACAGGACAAACCCGTGTCCCCACGCGGACACATTACCTTTTCGCGCGCGAACCTGCTCAAAGGTCATTTGAGCGGTCCAACATTCCTGGCGCCGCTTCCTAAATTTTTTCTAATCTGTGTCGATACATCCAGCAGGAGATACCTCTGGATGACCGCTCAAGCCCAGCCCACTTTTCTCTTCGCATCTCCGGACGCGGACTTGCTGGCCGCTATTGAGCCCACGCTTTTGGCTGCCGGGGCGCGTGTCGATATCGTTCTTTCCGCGGAGGCCGTGATGGCTTCCATCTCCGGCCCGCGCGCTCCCAGTCTGGTTTTACTCGACGCGAAATTGCCCGGCATGCCAGTGGGCCAACTGCTGGCCGCAGTCCGCGCGGCGGCCGAAAGCGCGCGCCTGCCCATCGTTCTCATCGCCGACTCGGTGACAGAGGAGTGGATCGATCACTTCGCCGAGGGCGCCGTCGACGACCTGGTACTGCGCTCTGCCGAGTCCGCCTACTGGCAGTTGCGCCTGGACCTCGTGCTCCGCAACCAGCGCATGGCGCACGAACTCGAAACGCTGCGCGACGCTGCCCTGCACAACGCGCAACTCGACCACCTGACTGGCGTCTACAATCGCGAAACCCTGCTGGCCATGCTGTTTCGCGAGACCGACCGCGTGCAGCGCAGCCAGAGCGAGATGTGCCTGTTGCTCTTCGATATCGACGACTTCGGACACTGGAATTCGCGGCTGGGCGTGGATGCCTGCGACGAGTTGCTTTGCCAGTTGGCCGGCCGCACCGCCGCCCAGTTGCGCAGTTACGACGTGCTGGGCCGGCCGGGCATGGATGAGTTTCTCATCGCTTTGCCTTTGTGCGCTCCGCTCAACGCGATGAGCCTTGCCGAGCGGCTGCGCACCGCAGTGTTCTCCACGCCGTTTCATGCGTCCGGCGAAGCCATCCGCCTCTCCGCGTGCTTCGGCATTGCTGTCAGCCACGGCCGCTCGCCGGTGGTGGTTCTGCGCGAGGCTGAGAAAGCTCTCGAGTGGGCCAAGGCAGCCGGACCCGAGTCGATCCAGTGTTTCGGCAGCCCGTCTCAGCCTTTGCCGTCGCCCGTCACGTTTCTGTCTGCGACTTCGGGCGAGGAGTTGCTTGGCTGGTAGATCAAACGCCGGGTGAGCGGGCTCCCGGCGCTGAATCGGTTACTTGCGGTTAGGCGGTGACTCGCTCGGAACATGCCGCTCCAACTTCTGGCCCATCCCACGAAAGATTCGCGCTAGCCATCCGTCTTCCTTTTTGCTTTTGACTAACGTATGCACCGCGAACTACGATCCGGGGAGCCGAGAGATTGGGGGGTTCTGTGACCAAAAGAGAGACTGGATTCTTGCTTATTGGCATTGGAATTGGTCTCGCGCTGGCTCTGGTGGTCGTCAATGAAGTTTTCAAGTCCCTCGTTGGCGGTGCACACCTTGATAGCTACAGTATTGACGGGGTGCTGATAGCGATCCCATTTCTGCTTCTGCTCGCTGGAGCGACGCTCCTGCTTTGGAAACCGAGTAGCAAACGAAACTCAAACTTGCCGACGGTTGATTCGAGCCATAGTCACCACATGCCGTGAGTCAGCGACGATAAAGGCTATTTCCTCCGCAAGAGGCGTATTGCTAGCGAGCGCCGTCTGGGCCCAATCTGAGCCAACAGATTTATTGCCGTCGATTCGGAAGCTGCCACGCAGTTGTCCCTTCGCGAATCAGCTCTACGTTCTGCGGCTCGACTCCGCAACTTCCGGCTGCAGGAATTCCTGAAAGATTTCGTTCGAGATCAGCCGGCCTCGCGCGGTGAGCCGCGCACGGGCGCCGTCGAAGTCCAGCAGCCCGTCTTCAGTCATGCGCTTCGCGGTTTCCATTGCGGGATCAACCAACTCTTCGCCAAACTCCGCACGCAGCGCAGCCACGTCTACGCCTTCGTTGGTGCGCAGCCCGAGGAACCACGCCTCTTCGTGCTGCTGTGCGGGAGTAAGCCATTCAATTTCGCTCGCTCCTGTTCCGGCCAGGTAGGCTTGTAAATCGTCCGTCGTGGTTGCGCGCAGGGCCAGGCTGTCGACAGGGGCGAAAGACTCACTCAAAGGGCTCTCGGTCCTGGCGCGACTGAAGTCGCGCCCTGATACAAGGCCCGACTCGCAGTGCATGGCTGGTGCACGCAGCATGGACGACGCGTCGAGGCCCACGCCGAGATACGGCCGCCGCTGCCAATAGCGCAAATTGTGCCGCGATGCGAATCCGGGCCGGCAAAAATTGGAGATCTCGTATTGCCGCAGCCCCGCCGCTTCAAGCCGCTCGATGGCACGTTCGTACATGCTCGCAATGGCATCTTCATGCGGCACCAGCCTGGCGCGATAGCGCGCGCCGCCCTTCAGCATCTCGCGGCCAAGGCGCGAGTCCTCGTCCACCTCCAGCATGTACACACTGGCATGAGGGACTTCCGACGCAATAAGAATCTCGAGCGATTCCTCCCAGGAGGCGAATGTCTGCCCCGCCAAGCCTGCGATCAGATCGACGTTGAGATTGGTGATGCCCGCCGTGCGCAGCCGCTTGAGGTCCGCCTCGACAATGGCGCGGCTGTGCAACCGGCCGCTCGCGTGGGCTTCGCTGTCGACAAAAGATTGCACGCCCAGGCTTACGCGATTCACGCCCGCGGCCACCAGTGCCGCCAGGGTTGCGTCCGGCAGTTGCCCCGGCGCGCACTCCATGGTGATCTCGGCGTCCACATCAAGATCGAACTCCGCGCGCATCGTCGCAAAGAGCTGCGCCACGAGTTCCGGAGCCAGCAACGACGGCGTTCCCCCGCCCAGATACACCGTATCCACGCGCCGCGGGAGCTCCGTTCCTCTCCCTTCGGACCAAGTTCTCGCTCCTGCGATATCCGCGATCACCCGCTCCACATAACGCGCGTGATCCGAGGCCAGAAACACGCCCGACGCGAAGTTGCAATAGGTGCACTTCGACCGGCAAAAAGGAATAGAAATGTAAATTCCCAACGCGTTGCCGCCCCGCAGCTTCATGTGAGAATTGGAGCGCATCATAAAAAGATTGTTGCATGCGCCCTCTGGCCGATGCGCCGCGAGGGCTTTCTGCTTCTCATACAATGATGAAAGGAAGGAGATCTCTGCTTGAAAGCCTGGCCAGCTCTGGCAATCTGCGTCATTCAGGTCATACTCTTTGCCGCGCACTGGTTGGTTTTTTCCACGTTCATCGCTTTCGTGCCCGGACTCGACCCCGCCGCCTTGACCGGACTGCATGCGGCCATGCTGGTGCTGGCTTTCAGCTTTGTAGCTGCGTCGCTGCTCTCGTTTCGCTTTTCGAATTTTGCCGTCCGGTTGGTTTATTGGCTGGCCGCTGTCTGGCTCGGCTTTCTCAACTTCTATTTCTGGGCGTCGCTGCTGGCCTGGATAGCCTGGCTCGTGCTGAAGCTAACCATTTCTCCGGCCTATGCCGCATCGGCGCGTCCGATTGTCGCTGGCATCCTTTACGAGGGCGCTGCTCTCATCGGTCTTTACGGCCTCTTCAATGCGCGCGTCATTCGCATGCGCCGCATCGAAGTGCAACTTCCTAACCTTCCTCCCTCCTGGCGTGGGCGGCGCGGAGTGCTACTGAGCGATCTGCACCTCGGCCCCATCAACGGCGTGCAATTCTGCCGCCGTCTCGTGGCTAAGGCCCGGTCCTTCCAGCCCGACGTGGTCTTTGTTCCCGGCGATCTGTTCGACGGCACAAGGGGCAACCTCGACCGGCTCGTGGCACCGCTCAAGCAGCTTACGCCGCCGCTTGGCATCTACTTTTCTACGGGCAACCACGAAGAGTTTTCCGATCCCACGCAATATATTGACGCAATCACCCGCGCCGGAATCCGCGTCCTCGGCAACGAACTCGTCACCATTGATGGTGTGCAAGTGGCGGGCGTGTTCTATCACGACTCTTCCTCGCCGCTGCGCATGAAAGCCGCGCTCGACGGCATGCATCTCGACCGTGAGCGGCCTTCGATCCTGCTGAACCACGCACCCACGCGCCTGCCCACCGTGGAGCAGGCCGGCTTCAGCCTCCAGCTATCCGGCCACACGCACGGCGGACAATTTCTGCCGTTCACATGGATCACGCAGAGCGTGTACGGCCCCTTTACCAAGGGCCTGCACCGCTTCGGTGCGCTCCAGGTCTACACCTCCACCGGAGCCGGAACCTGGGGACCGCCCCTGCGCGCCGGCACCCGTCCGGAAATCGTGTTCATCACGTTCGCATAGCGGCGGCGTATCTTATTCTCAAGCAGTCAGAAGAGGAGAGTGTCATGCGCTCCGCAACCCCTTCGCACGGCCCCGCTACTCATCGCGTCATTCGCACCAACCTTCACGGACTCGGTCTGCTCATGAATCCGCGCCTCAACAAGGGTACGGCATTCACTGAAGCGGAGCGCGATGCCTTCGCGTTGCACGGGCTGCTGCCGCCGCACATCGGCACGCTCCAAGACCAGCGTGAGCGCCGCAAACGCGTGCTCGACGGCCGGCACACCGCATTCGGCAAATACTCAAACATGCGCGACCTGCAGGACAACGATGAGACGCTGTTCTATTCGCTCATCGCTGAGCACACCGAGGAGCTGCTGCCGATCGTCTACACGCCGGCTGTCGGCGAAGGGTGCCAGCGCTTTTCCGAAATCTGGCGCAAACCGCGCGGTCTTTTTTTGAGCTACCCAGACAAGGATCGTATTGCGCAGATCCTCGCCAACGCGCGCTACGACGAGGTGCGTTGCATCGTCGTCAGCGACGGGGAACGCATTCTCGGCCTCGGTGACCAAGGCGCGGGCGGCATGGGCATTCCCATCGGCAAGATGGCGCTCTACACGGCGCTGGGCGGCATTCCGCCTGAACAATGCCTGCCCGTGCTGCTCGACGTGGGCACCGACAACGTTGAACTGCTGAACGATCCGATCTATATCGGCTGGCAGCATCATCGCGTCCGCGGCCAGGAGTACGACGATTTTGTCGAGACCTTCGTGACCGCGGTCGAACGCCGCTGGCCGCACATTCTTTTGCAGTGGGAGGATTTCGCCGGCGCCAACGCGGCGCGGCTGCTGCAGCGCTATCGCGACCGCTTATGTACCTTCAACGACGATATTCAAGGGACTGCGGCGGTGACGACGGCGACCCTTCTCGCGGCGGTCAATGCTACGGGAATTCCGCTTCACGACCAGACGATTGCGATGTTCGGCTCGGGATCGGCAGGTCTTGGCATCGCCAATCTCCTTATCGCCGCCATGAAAGAAGAAGGGCTGAGCGAGGAGCAGGCGCGAGGCCGCATTTACGCTTTCAATCGCTACGGCCTGATCGTCGAAGGCGGCAAGGGAATTCGTCCCGAGCAGGAGCCGCTGGCGCGCAAGCGCGGTGACGTGGCGGGATGGAAGCTCTCGCCGGCCTCGGCCGAAACCGGCGGCATCTCGCTGCTTGACGTGGTGCGCAATGTGGGCATCACGGTGTTGGCCGGCGTCAGCGCTCAGCCCGGCGTGTTTACTGAGGCGATTGTGCGCGAGATGGCGCGCCACACTCCGCATCCCGTGATCTTCCCACTGTCGAATCCGACGTCGCAATCGGAGGCGGCGCCCGCCGATCTGCTGCGCTGGACCGATGGCCGAGCGCTGGTGGGCACCGGCAGCCCGTTCCCGCCCGTCGAAGTCAACGGCAAACTCGTGCGCATTGCGCAGGTGAACAATTCCTATATCTTTCCCGGACTCGCCCTTGGCATTCTCGTTTCCCGCGCCGGGCGCGTGACCGACGGCATGATTATGGCCGCCGCCAAAGCGTTAGCCGCACTGTCACCCGCACGCACCGACAAGAGCGCGCCGCTGCTGCCGCCCATCGCCGAAGCGCGCAAAACCAGCCTCGCGGTAGCCGAAGCCGTGGGCATGCAGGCGATTGCCGACGGAGTGGCCGAAGCTATTGATGAGGCGAGCCTCGCGGACGCGCTGCGCGCGTATGTGTGGGAGCCGGAGTATGTTCCGTACGAGCGCATTCCTTGAGTGCTGAACGCAGCAGCTTTTTCGTTTTCGTGCTAGAATGTAGTTACGTTGCTACATTGGAGGTGCGCTGTGGCGATTACGACATTTTCCAGCCGGGAATTCAATCAGAACACGAGCCGCGCCAAGCGCGCCGCGAAGAAAGGCCCCGTGTTTGTTACCGATCGCGGGCGGCCAGCGCACGTGTTTTTGACGATCGAAAAGTACCAGGATTTGGCGGGCAAGGCGAGCAAAACCGATTCGATTCTCGATGTGATCGCAATGCCTGAGGCTGCGGAGATCGAATTCGAGCCGCCTCGCTTGAGCGGCAAGCTCTTTCGTCCCGCCGACTTCTCATAATGTATCTTCTCGATACCAACGTCGTGTCGGAAATGCGCAAGGTACGCGGGGCGCGAAGCGCGAGGGCGAAAATCGACCCGCAGGTACAGGCCTGGCTGGAATCGGTTCCAGCCTCCAGCCTTTATTTGTCTGTCATTACTATTTTGGAGTTGGAAATCGGTTTCCATCTTCTAGAACGTCGCGATCCCGCGCAGGCGGATGTGATCCGATCGTGGATCCGAGACCATATTCTGCCTGCTTTCGCCGGCCGCATTCTCGATGTCAACATCGACATCGTGCAGCGCTGCGCAGCTTTGCACGTGCCTGACCCCAAGGACGACCGCGACTCTCTCATCGCCGCCACTGCGCTCGTGCACAGCATGACCGTCGTCACGCGTAACGTTTCTCACTTCGCGCGCTGCGGCGTCAAAGTGTTCAACCCCTGGGAAGCGTAAGCGGTGCGCCGTATGGCGTGCGCTACTTTTCCGTCGGGACTTCTTGCAGCAGCCGCTTCCACGTCTTCTGGTTTTTTCTGAATGCGCGTTTCAAATCCTCGAGGATGCGTCCAAAATCGGCGTTGGTGCGCAAGTTGTTCCACGCAGGATTTTTCTGGAACCAGGGATAGTTCTCGTTGCCGAGATAGATGGCGCGGCGCAGCCAGTGCAGCGCTTCGCTCGAGTCGCCTTCCACGGCAAAATAAGTCGCCAGCCGGTAAGCCATTTCGCTGTCCGCCTCGGCCGCGGCCAGGGTGTCGTCCTTGAGCAGCGCTGCGGCGCGGTTCCGCGCGCCGGCTTGCACGTAGCAAATGGCCAGCGTAGGAACGGCGATGCGCAGCGAGGCATCGTCGGAGATCACGCGCTCCAGTATTGCCATGGCCGCGTTCAGATTGCCCACCCTCATTTGCTGATAACCGGCGGATGTGCGGAGCAGTGGATGGCGCGGCTCCAGCGCCAGGCCTTTTTCCAGCTCGTCGCCGGCAAGCTCGATCTGGTTCTGATAGTGATACACGCGGGCGCGATGGTTGTAGAGGATCGCTGCGTTGGCCGGGTTCAGCTTGAGCGCGCGTACGAACTCGTCGAGCGCTTCGTCGTACATGCCGTCGCCGCGCAGCGCGATTCCGGCCACCATGTGCACGTTCCAGTCGTTGGCCGCGCTGGCCAGCAGGCCGGCAATACCGTGCCGCGCCGACTCCTTTTCGCCGCGCGACAGCAACATATAGATGCGATAGAGATTCGCCTCGGTCGATGCCGGATCGAGCTTCAGAGCTTCGTCAAAGGCGCGCCGCGCGCGCATTACGTGAATCTGCCCGCCAAATCCGTGACGCGCGTACTGTAGCTCGGCGATGCCCAGCCCGGTCCATCCCGCGGCAAATGCCGGATCGGTTGCGGTGACGCTCGAGAACAGCGCGTGCGCGCGATCCAGATCGGCGCGCGCGCCGGTGCGCACCATGAACGAGCTGAGCAGCGCCCGTGCCTGCAAATACTTTTCGCTCACCGGCCCCGGCAGCGAGCCGTCGCGCGATGTGCCGCGCACCGCGCCGGTTCCCGGCCCGCTCTGCACGGATTCAATACCTTCGGCGGCGCCCATGCCTTGCAGCGTGGCGAAGACCTCGTTGGAAATTTCGGTTTGCACCGCGATCAAGTCGAGTGAAGAAACGCGAATCGACCCGCCCGAGCGCACGCTCTGCGAGGCCACGTCGAGCAGTTGCCAGCTCAGGTCGAATCCGTTTTCTGAACGTACAAAGCTTCCGGCGAGCACGAATTTCACAAGCAGCTTTTGCCCCACGGCCAAGGGATCGAGTTGCGCGATGGGCAATTGCATGAGCGCGCTCGAGGGCCGCACCACGAGTGTGGGAATGCGGGCCAACCGCGCCGCAATGGCATCGGCCAGCGCATACCCGTAGAGCGGAGCCGCTTCTGCCGCGCCGAGATTTGCAAAGGGCAGAACCACTAGCGAATTCTGCACCGCGCGCTCGCCCGCCGACTCGCGAAACCGCTCCGCGAGCATCGAAAGCAATCCCGTGGTGCGCTTCTCCGCCTCTGCGGCCGTCGCCGGCAAATTGGCGGCCGCTTCGCCGGGGATGGTGCCCGTCTCGATGCGCAACGCTTTCATAATGGTCTTCAGCCCTTCGCGCACCTCCGCGGCCGATGCCGTACGCGTCCCCGGATTTTTTTCGAGGCAGGCCATGATCACGCTCTTCAGCTCTGGCGAAATTCCCGGAACGACCTCGCTCAAATTCGGCGGATCGAGAAATTGAATGGCGCGAATGGCCTGGAAATCCTCGGCATCGGGACGCGCAAACGGATGTCTGCCGCTGGTCAACTCGTAGAGAATCACGCCCAGCGCCCACACGTCCGACTGCACGCTGGAGTGCCCGGTAACAAATTGCTCCGGCGCCATGTAACGGATGGTTCCGCCGCGCGCGGTGTAGGTGGCAGCCACGGAGGAGTCCTTGGCTAGCGCTGGTCGTGACGGATCGAAGCGCGCGTCTTCGGGAGGAAGCCGTCGCGCCAGACCAAAGTCGAGAATCTTTACCAGGCCGCCGTCGGTCAGCATCACGTTCTGCGGCTTAAGGTCGCGATGAAAGATGCCCAGCGCATGCGCAGCTTGCAGCCCGTCGGCGATCTGGATGCCGACTGAGAGAACCAGTTGCACGCTCGCCGGTCCGCGCTCGATCAGCTTGTCCAGCGGCTGGCCGGGCACATACTGCATGGCGATGTAGGCTTCCTCGCCGCTCTCGCCCACCTCATAGATACCGCACACGTTGGGATGCTCGATGGCCGATGCGAGACGAGCCTCACGCAGCACCGTGGTGCGCATCTGTTCGGCCGACAAGATGCCGGTGTGCAGCATCTTCAGCACCACCGGCCGCTGCAACAGCGTGTCGTTGGCCTCGTAGACCACGCCACTGCCGCCCGCGCCCAGCCGACGAAGAATCTCGTAATGTGCGATAGTTTTCCGCTTCATCGCTACCCTCAAGTTTACCGGCCAACGCGTAAAGAACGTCTTAAATGAGTGCGAATAGCGATCCGCCGCGCTCGCCGGTCGAATCTGTTAACGTCGAGATGAAGATGATCCCCGCTCGTGGACTCGCGTATCGACTCGTGGTAACAGGCACCCGGCGCATGACGGTCTATCTACAAAGAAAACTGCCGGTTGCGGCCCTTGCGTTTGCGCTTGTCGTTCTATGGTCCCCGCTCGCCGCGCAGCAGGGAACCGCGCCCACGCCGCAAGCCGCACAGCAATCAACGCCACAGACGATGCCACAGGCGGCGCCGCAGGAAATGCCGAAACCGGAGCCGGAATCGCCCACTCCAGCCGCGCAGCCGTCGACTTCAGAACCGCAGCAGCCGGGCGCGGGAACGCAGCTAAAGACCGGCACTTCGAGTGGCCTGACTCTTGACGCGCGCATTGAGAATCTCCTCGCCGATCACCAGTACTCGCGCGTAGCCGCGCAGCTCGATCAGCTTCCACCCCAGGAGGCGCAGTTGTATCGCGGCGTATTGGCCAGCCGCGCCAACGATCTCAAGCAGTCCGTGCAACTGCTCGAGCCGCTTGTCGATGAGGTGACGGCCAGCGGCGACACGGCGCACGAAAAACTGCTGCGCACGGCGCTGGCCGAGGACTATCTGCGCCTGGGCGATTGGGCGAAGGCCGCGAAGGCCTATCAGGCGCTTGACACGCGGCTGCATGACAAGCTTTCCACCGACGAGCAGGACGAGATCGAGATGCCGCTCAAGATGCTGCCGCTGGCCAAGGACAACCCGCCCACGACCATCGACCCCTGCGACCCTTTTTCGCTTCAGGTGACGACCGATCCCCTGGGCCTCGTCGACATTCCGGTTTTTGTCGACGCGCGGTCGCGCAGTTGGATGCTCGATCCCACGTTGCCCTTCAATCTGATTGCGCGCTCCACGGCAAGAGACGTGGGTCTCAAGCTCTCTTTTGAAACGGCGACCATTCACACTCTCACCGGGCGGCCCATCCAGGTCCGGGTCACCGTGGTTCCGCGCTTCACCATCGGCGGCCGCCTTACACTGCGCAATATGACGGCCTTCGTCTACGAAGATGACGACTACGTTTTTCCCGGCTCCGGCTACAGGGTGGAGGGCGTGCTCGGCTATCCGGCGCTGGCTGCCATCGGCAGCCTCACTATCACCTCCGACGCCACGATCCAGGTGCGTCCTGCCAAGCAGATCGGAACTCCCGCAAAAGACGACCTGCTGACCGACGGCGCGCCATTTTATTTGGATGGTGACCAGGTCATCGTGGCGCTCAGGCGTGTGCAGACGCTCGGCGATCACACCGCGCCGCAGGATTCCGGAACCGGCTCCGATTCTTCCTCCAACGCAAACGCAGAGCGTATGTACGCCATCGATGCGGGCGGGCAGCAGACCTACCTCACCTCGCGCTACTTCGACGAACATGCCGCCGAGTTCAACAGCATGAAGGTGGATCTCTACGCGCCACCCGGCCAAGCGTCGGGGTCGCAACCCTCCTACGTCGCTGAGACGGTTCCGCTGGGTGTGGGTAACGCCACAGTCGAACTGCACTACATTCGCGTGCTCACGCAGCCTCTCGGCTCCGCCGCTCTCGACGATGTGTACGGCATTCTCGGCGTCGACGCTCTCGGCCAACTCAAGAGCTACACGTTCGATTACCGCACCATGCGGTTTAAGGCGGTGGGCGAGTGAAGAAGCAGGGAACAGGAAACAAATGAACTGCTGCCTGGCATGCGGGGGTCTGGAGACCCCCGCGACAGCCGGTCAGGAGACCGGCGCTACAAATTCTCGAAGCGCGTGAGAAATGCGGGCTATAGTCGTGCCCTTTCACAGCACCCGGTTTATGCAACCAGTTCTACGCCCTCACTTCACGCCGGGAGTCCGCGCGACGATCGTGCAGCTTTTGCCCCCGCCCGTTTTGCATCGATCTCGAGCCTGGTCGTCGGCGAGCGACTGATCGAAGCCCGCGCCTCCGATCCACAGCTTACCGTTCTCATCGGCAACCAGTGTTTTATAAGGCGGAGCCAGCAGGAAGTGCTTCCACGTCTCCGCGTCGCTCGCTTTTAGTCCAGCCGGCATGGGTAAATCCGGCGGTTCCGGAGCGGGCAGTACTTGATCGCCCAGCGGGAGCAGGTTCTGCGCCTTGAGAAATGTCTCGACCGTGTCTGACCAGGCGGCGATGTGCCCGTAAAGATGGTGTCCATCGGCGCCATCGGGCGGCGCCATCACAAATTGATCGGTCGCTCCGTTCTTGGTATACGCGGCTTGAAACTGCTGCGCCATCGCAGGCGGAAACCAGTGGTCATTCTGGGAATAAATCCACAGCATGGGCAGGTCGCCATGTTTGTGCGCCGACTTGCCGAAGATTCGGAATGCGTCGATCACTCCCGGCAGGTTGCAGTTGTTTTCATGCCCGTCGCCGCCGCGCCCGCCGGCAAAACTGATGGCGGCCTTCAGGCCCGGGGGCGGATCGGCCGAGAGCGCCACTTGCGCAAAGCCTCCGGTGGAAACGCCCACACTCAAAACGGTGCCGGTATCCACCTCGGGCAGGCCCTGCGCAAACTTGATCACGGAGCGCAAATCGACAGTGCTGGCTTCGCCGGCCTCGTCAAAACTTCCGCGGCCTGAACGGCAACCTCCGCTCAGGCTGTCCTGCTTTCCGCCCGACTTGCCATAACCCGCACGCACCACAACCATCGCGACATATCCACGTCGCGCGAACCACAAGGCTTGCGGAAGCTGCGCCCACGGCGTCACGTGCATGCGCTCCTGCGGGTCTGCGGCCGTGCCATGCGTGAGCAGCACGAGCGGATGCTTGCCCGGAAGTGTGAAGTGGATTTCCAGTACATCGAGGCCGTTGGGAAACACCCCTGCCGCAGGTACGAACATTTCCTTCTGCACCAGGCGAATTGCTTGTTGCGGCGGATTAGCCTGCGCAGCATTGGATGCGACTGCCGGCGCCTGTGCTGCCGCGGCAAGACTGAACGCGCCAAGAATAACCAACACCCCAGGAACTACGCTGGAGCAAAAAAGAACCTGGTATTTTTGCATGGCAACAGTTGAAACTTGACCGGACGGGATGTCAAGCAGATCTCCGCGCGCAATGTTAACGAGGGCGGCGCAGTTTCGGCTTTTCTTGCGCCATCCCCTGGTCTTTCTCCATCCGCGCTTGCCCGCGCCGGCCAAAAGCCAGCATCATAATTCCGAATGCGAGCAGAGCCAATCCCCACCAAAGGTTGGCATCGATTCCCAGACTCTTGGCATACACGTCCATGCGATCGCGCGTAGAGAGGCCGAACGCCGCGAGAATGGTGCCTGTCAGCGCGAAGAACATGCCGACTGCGATGCGCGCATCGACATTTAACGTCGGAGGCGTTACCGGCTTTGCCGTCGAGCTACTGGCTGTTGCGGAAAGCGATTTTCTTGCCAAATCCGTGAAATCTTTTTTCGCCATTTCGCTCTCCCTACAGCAAGAAAATCAAGTTCGCCGCGATCGCCGCCAGCAGAATCACCGCGGCGACGATGGTCTCCGGATGCTTCCACCACGCAACTCTCGCCGCCGACCGGATCGTCAGTCCGGCGAGTTCCGCTTCTGGCCGCGGCCTGGTGCAGAGGCTTACGGCAACCGTCACCAGCAGGTTCATGACGAAGGCGAAAGCCGCTGTTCCCAAACCGAGGGACATGTCGCTCGCAGGATGATGCAGCACCTTGATCCATCCGCCGTGAATGCCGCGCTGCTCGCCGAGGGGCAGTGCGGTTCCGTGATGCAGAAGCGCCGCGGCTATGCCCGCAATCAATCCAGCAAACGCGCCGTGGCCGGTGGCGCGCTTCCACAGTGCGCCCAGCAGCAGCGTGGCGAACAGCGGCGCATTCACCACTGCGAAGACCAGAACCACGGCGTCGAGCAGATCATTCGAGCGCACGGCCGCAAATCCTGCGGCGAAGGCCAGCAGCATGCCTCCTAGAGCCGCCCAGCGGCCAGCTTTCAGAACCTGTTTGTCGTTCGCGTCTCTCTTCAAGAACGCCTGGTAGATGTCGCAGGCGAAGACGGTGTTCGATGCCGTCAGGCTGGCCGCGAGGCCGCTCATCAGGCAGGCGAGCAGCGCGGCTAAACCAAGTCCCAAAAGCCCCGTGGGCAAGGACTGCAGAAGCATATTCGGCATGGCCATCGCGTAGTCCAGTACCGGCTGGCCGTCCGCGCCTTTCACCGGCTGGCCAGATGCATCGGCTATGGCCGGAACCATTCCCTGGCCTGCTTCCACGGCTGGCGGCACGACGGTGATCTCGTGATAAATGGCGCCGTTTTCGTTGTGGATCACGATGGTGGTTCGCGGCGTGGGCAGTCCCAGGGCGAGTAATCCCGGCAGGATGAGCAGTAACGGAACAAAAATGCGCAGGGCCGCGGCGACCAGCGGAGCCCTCCGCGCCGCAGTCACATTTTTTGCCGCCATGACCGTTTGCAACAGCCGGAAATCCGTACACCAGGCGCCGCCGCCCAGCACGACGCCCACGCCGAGCACCAATCCCACCACGCCAATAGAATGCGCGCCGCTGTGCGCCGCACCGTGCAAAAAACCTGCCGGGACCGCGGCCTTTAAACCACTCCATCCACCGGCCCGCTTCAATCCCAGCAGCACCACGGGCAACAGCCCGGCCACCAGCACGCAAAACTGCAGCAACTGGTTGTACATGGTGGCCGCGAGTCCCCCCAGCAGCACGTACGCGAGCACCAGCACGGCCGGCAACGCCATCGAGAGCAGCAGTGCGCTCGTAGGCGACAAATTCAACCGGCCGGTCACGGTATCGAACAGGTGAAGCGCCGCGATGACGCGCGCCATGGCGTATAGCGAAATCCCGGCGCTGAACAACGCCATCGCAGTGAACAAAACGGCATTCAGCGCCCGCGTTTTTTGGTCGAAGCGCAGCCCCAGATACTCGGGAATCGAGCGCACGGGCGCGCCCGGCGCAGATGCTGCTCCATAGAACACCGGAATGAGGACCAGGGCCGCGAAGAGCATGGCAGGAATGGAACCTAGCGCGAACCAGCCCATGCTGGCGAGGCCGTATTTTGCTCCGGCGGCGCCCATCTCGAGCACCTCCAGCGAGCCCATGCTGGCACTGAGCAGAGCCAGTCCGCACAACCATCCCGGCAACCTGCGCCCGGCCTGCAAGTAACTCCGGCTGCTCGTTATGGCTGGGGCGAGCGACAGACCCGCCGATAGCACAAAGAAGCAGTAAATCAGCAGGATCAGCCAGTCAGCGGAGGCAAGAACGGGCACAAAAGCTCCTTCCTTCCTGATGTTACAGAACCGGCTGCGATCTTCCACCCAGAGTTTGCGCAAAGCGCGCGGCTCCCAGGAAAGAAACGGCGGCAGGAGGGATATCCTGCCGCCGCCATTCTGTCGAGTGCTGCTTTATTTATTACTGTGTATCGCCCGAGCCCGGAGCCGGGGGAGGAGCTGGAGCCGACTGCGGCGCATCAGCCGGCGGCGGGCCGCCTTGCGGCCGGTGGAACTGTCCACCCGGCCCACCCCGACCGCGGAACTGACCGCCCTCGCCGGGACGCTGGCCGCCCGGTGCCCATCCGCCACGGCCGTCCTGGCCGTCACCGCGCATGCCCTGGCGCTGCATCCGGTTCATGCGCAGGGTTTCCAACTGCTTCCACTGCTCCGGCTTCAACTGCATCCGGATGTCCAGCAGAAAACGTGCATTCGCCTTTTCCAGTTCCGCACGCGCCGCTACGACTTTGTCGATCTGCGCTTCGATTGCCCTCTGATCGGGCGAATCGGCCTTCATCATCGGACCCATCTCGACCTCGGCCTTTTCGAGATTGGCCTTAAGGTCGATCAGCTTCATCTTGTGATCCTGCAGAATGCGGTCCATCGCTTTGCGCTGGTCGTCAGTCAGGTTCAACTGCTGCACCGTGTTCGGATTGTTCCAAAACTGTCCGTTCGCAAACCCGAACGCTTGTTCGACGGGGGGCCGATGCTCGGCCATGCCGGGTCCCATCCCTTGCCCGCCCGGCCCCTGCGCGCTGGCCAGACCTCCAGCCATCAGAACTCCCGCTACCACCAAAGCCAAACGTGCAATTTTCATGGCCTTCATCGATTTCTCCTCCCCCCTGCATCGCAAGGGATGTCTCTATCTCGACTTCTCTTTTGCTTGTACCGTCTTCTTACTGCGTTCCGTTGTCGTCCATCAACTGCGCCAGCGGCTCCATCGCCGTCGGAACCTGCCGCGAAACATCGCTGTCCACCGATGCCAGCAGATCCTCATCCTGACTGCGGGCGCTATCCTGGGCGCCGACGCCAACTTTTCGGTCTGTGGCCGCCGGTGTCTTCTTGTCGGATTGCGCGCTCACTGGCTGCACGCTGGCTGGCTGCGTGGTTCCCTGCGCAGCTGCCGCGCGCTGTTCAGCTGCCTTTTGCGCTGCAATCCGGGCCATCTCCTGCCGGTGAACGACCACACCCACTGCGCCTGCCAGGCTGCCCATAACTACTACGCATCCCAGCGCCCAACCTGCCACCATCCGCCGGCTGTGCCGCACGACCAACTTCGCCGCCGTCCGGGGCCGGCTATACGCTGCATCACTCCAGGCATCCACGCTGGACTTGAAGTGTTTCAGCGCCTGCTCAAGCTCCGGACTCTCTCCCGCCACATCCTGTTCCCAGTTCATCGTGTCCCTCTCAACTCCGCGCGCACTCGGCCCAGGGCCCGCGATAGGTGCGCTTTCACGGTACCCTCGCTCAGTCCGGTGACTGCGGCAATTTCACTTAACTCCCGCTCTTCCACGTAGCGCAGCAAAAACACCGTTCGCTGCCGCTCGCTCAGGCCTTTCACCGCCTGCCAAACCTGCGCCACCTGCTCCTTCGCCAGCATCTGCTGCTCTGCGCTGCGTTCCCCGTTGGGCAGCCATTCGCTAGCCTCGTCCAGGTCTACGGCGTTGGTCCTGGTCTGCCGCCAGAACTGCATCCGGCGGTTACGCCAGTGGTCCTTCTGCAGGTTGATGGCGATCCGCATCAGCCAGGTCATCGCACTCGAGTCGCCGCGGAAATGACTCCAATTCCGGTGCGCTTTCAGGAAGCATTCCTGCGTAAGCGTCTCTGCCAGATCCACGTCGCGCAGCGACGCCAGCAGAAACCGGAATATCTGCGGCCGGTGACTCTCCACGATCCGGGCAAATTCCTGCGCAGCAATGTCTTCCGCCGAGTCCGCGGACAACGGCTCCAATGCTGTGCCGGCTGCCATCACTTTGGTAGACGCCCCCCTGCCGCGCAAGTTTACAGCCCTCCCCATTCATTTTCGCGCCGATTCCGCGCCCAGTATAGGCGGACAATCGCCAGTCGCTTGAGTTCAAGACCCTGCTTTTCACGGATTGTGGCCACTTCGGGGCTTCCCCCGGCACACTTGGCGATGGCAGCGATATAATTTGGGCGTCAACCAAAGCACTTAGAAAGAGAATCGGAGATTAAGATGATTTCGCGCCGACAATTCGTGAACGGCTTGGCCGCCGGTATGGCAGGCTCGGCATTTGCATCTACCGCAAGAAGTTATGCGCAGATCCTCGGCGCCAACGACCGCCTGAACTTCGCCATCAACGGCCTCAACGGCCGAGGCTACGCGCATCTCTCGGCACTCAAGGCCAATAGCAAGACCGCCCGTGTTGCTTACGTCTGCGACGTCGACTCCGGCGTCCTGGCCAAGTTTGCGGCCAAGGCAGAGCAGGTGCTCGGCTACGCTCCGAAGGCCGAGGGCGATTTCCGCCGCATGCTCGAATCCAAAGAGGTCGATGTCATTACCGTAGCCACGCCCGACCATTGGCACACGCCCATGGCCGTGCTCGGCCTGAAGGCCGCCAAGCATGTGTATGTAGAAAAGCCCTCCAGCCAGAATCCCCGCGAGGGCGAGCTCCTGGTGGCTGCCCAGAAGAAATACGGCAAGCTCGTCCAGGTCGGCGATCAACAGCGCTCGGCGGATTACACCATCAAAATGATCCAGAAGATCCACGACGGGTACATTGGCGACGCCTACATGGCCAAAGCCTGGTACGCCAACACGCGAGGCGCTACGTTCTACGGCAAGACTGCCGCGCCTGTTCCGTCTACGCTCAATTGGGACTTGTGGCAGGGCCCCGCGCCACGCAGCGAGTACAGGGAGAATATTCATCCATACAACTGGCACTGGTTGCGCCGCTACGGAACCGGCGAAACCCTCAACAACGGAACCCATGAAGTGGATGTATGCCGCTGGGCGCTCAACGCCGAATATCCCCACGCCGTTACCGCATCTGGTGGCAACTACAACTTCAAGGACGACTGGGAATTCTACGATACGCTCATCACCAATTTCGAATACGAGGGCAAGACTCTCTCCTGGGAGGGCCGCAGCCGACAGGGCATGCGGCTCTACGACCGCGACCGCGGCTCGGTCATCTACGGGACCAAGGGCTCGGTAGTCATCGACCGCGGCGGATACGATGTCTACGACTGGAAGGGCAAGCAGATCGACCAGTACCGCACCGGCACCCATACCGAGACCGCGGACACCATCGGCGCCGATAACATGACCGATGCCCACTTCGCCAACCTCATTGCGGCCATTCGCGGCGAGGCGAAGCTGAATTCGCCCATCCCGGTCGCCAATGTCACCGTGACCATGCTTCTGCTCTCGAACATCGCCTGGTTCGTCAATCGCAAGCTGAACATCGATCCTGAAACCGCGCACATCCTCGGCGATTCCGAAGCCATGAAGTACTGGAGCCGGACTTACGAAAAGGGCTGGGAAGTGACGGTGTAGCAGCTCGGGAGAAATGCGATGCAAGGCGTTACTGACATACTGCCCGCCGCGCAATCGGGAACCATTACTCTGGGCGGCGACCTGACGGTGAACCGCGTGGGTTTCGGCGCCATGCGCATCACCGGCAAGGGAATCTGGGGCCTTCCTGACGACGTTCCCGGTGCCCTTGCCACACTGCGCCGCGCCGTGGAGCTCGGCGTCAACTTTATTGACACTGCCGACTCCTACGGCCCCAACGTCTCAGAGGAGTTGATCGCCGAGGCGCTGTGGCCTTATCCGGCGGGTCTCGTGATCACCACCAAGGCCGGTTGGGTGCGCCACGGTCCGGGGGTCTGGCAGCACAACGCCTCGCCGGCGCATATTGAGGAAGCTGTCGAAGGCAGCCTGAAACGCCTGCGTCTTGAGCGCATCGACGTGTACCAGCTCCACGTCCCGGACCCCGCCGTCTCCTTCGACGCCTCCATGGAAGCCCTCGCGCGGCTTCAGCAGCAGGGCAAGATTCGCCACGTCGGTTTGTCCAATGTGACTCTGGAGCACATCCAAAGGGCTAGAAAAATCGTTCCCATCGTGAGTGTGCAAAACCGCTACAGCTTTTCCGATCGCGAGTGGGATTTCGTGCTCGATTATTGCGCGGCCAACGGCATCGCCTTCCTGCCCTGGGGGCCCATGGCGCAGGGGCGCAAAGCCAATAATGTGGTGGAAAAGATTGCCGCCGCGCGCCAGGTCTCGACGGCCGTGGTTTCTCTGGCGTGGCTTTTGCACCGTTCGCCGGTCATTTTGCCCATCCCCGGCACCGGCAATGTGAAGCATCTTGAAGAGAACGTGAGTGCCGCGGGTTTCCGGCTGAGCGATGCGGAGTTTGCCGAGCTGGCCGCCGTGGCGCCGAAGCCATATTGGCTGCGCGCCTGAGTCTGTATCAACCATCGGGAGGCTCCGATGTGGAGAAAGTTCCTGATCACGGCGATGGTCCTGGTGGGCGCCCTCAGTCCAGCGGCAGCACGCAATAAACACCCGCACTATCTCTTCACTTTACCGGACGGATTCATCGGTTGGATCCAGGTCGTCTTCAATGATCCGCAGGCAGCGGAGTTGCCATGGAATGGAGACGGTTGCGACATGAGAATCCCAGAGAGTGGAGTGCTTCGAACCTCGAGTTTGCGCGTTCACCATTTCGCGGCGGACGAGTTCTATTACAGGATCTCCGATGCGGACAGGAAGACGAAGCTTCTGCCCGTCCCATCGGGATACGTGCTTTCCGGCGACAGTGACGGCGGCTTCGGTGTAATGGATACTGGCGGAAAAGGGAAGGGGTACTCGTGGTTTATCTTTATCGGCCCGCCGGAAATACGTGCCAGAATCCCGCTTGCAGACTGGGGCAAAGTCGTTGAAGAATATGCGCGGACCCATAACGGCAGCAAACGGGTCGAAGCGCCGGATGCGTACCCTACGCCCGGGAGAATGGCCCCGCCAGCTTTACCGGCTCGATAGATTTCCAGGGAATATCAACTAAAGCCCGCACTGGAGCGGAGATTCTATTCGCAGTTTTACCGATGCCTGTGTTGAAGGCGAACGCTGCCGGCCTGTCTCCGCTTCCCGCTTCATTACGAAAGTCTCGGAATCATCTAATTCTCCTTCAAGCGGCAGATGCGCGCGCCGATAGCGAAAGTGTACTCACACCAACTTGTATCTCTGTGGAAGGTGATATGCGACTTCGCTTAATTTGTGCATTGCTGGTTCTGGTTGGACTATCCGGTTGCGGAAACCCACTGGCCTCTACGTCCACCTCGACGTCAACCCCCTCCGTGCAAACACGCACATATAACGGGACAGCATCGGTGGGCGATTTCCTGACCATCACCCTCAATACCACCGCGCTGACGATGACTTACAACAACCTCTCCAACGGCGACACTGGCACGTTTCCGTACTCGGTCAACGCCAATGGCAGCTATGCACTCAGCGACCCGAATGGAAATCTGCTCTCGGCGTACGAAATTCCGGGGTATGCGCTGCTGATTCAGGCGGCCAAGGCGGGACCAAACCACAACACGCCAGCCGTGATTACGGCGGTGGAAACCGGCCCGATCTCGTTGAGCACGTTCACTGGCAAAAGCTACAACTACATGCAATTCCGCACTGCAGCGGGCGGGCTGGAAGTGGGTTCTGTGACCGTTGGTGCGACATCCGGCACGAACTCCTCGTACTGGCCCTATGGCTCCTTCAACCAGAACTCCGGCGGCGCCTTTAACGGCGGCACACTGGACTTCAGCCAGATGACGGAGGCCACTTCCGGAACCTATATGTACGAGCCGGATGCGGGCGGCGGAACCGGCGATGACTATGTCTTCGGTACAGCGGGCGGTTTCTTCATTGTGGATTCGCCCAACGGGTCGATCATCGGCCTGCCCAAGGCGGCATCTTCGGCCTTCGATCCAACAGTCGCGGGAACCTACAGCGGCATCTTCTACACCAAGGCCAATGCGCAGACGGGCGTTAACAATGTGGAGACCGGCAAAGCGTCAACGAGTCAGGCTACGATTGTCGTGACTGCCGCAGCCAACATTACTGTCACCGATTCATCGGGTAACACGATCATCAATGCCACGCTGACTCCGGTGGCCAATTCCAGCTTCTTATACGGCAGTGCGGGCCAACTGACGGACCCTTGCAATGGATTGTTCGCCTTCCGTGCGGTGACCGGCACTTACGAGCATGATGTCTTTGTCACCTTCGTGGGCAACTCGGTGGTCTTTGCGAAATTCAACGCCAACCTGCCCTGGACGCAGTCCAGCGGTTACAGCTATTGGTACGGAGTGGGATTGAAATAGATAGAGCTTAAGGTTCCAGTCGGCAGGCCCGTCCTGCGCCCGAATGGCGCGGACGGGCTTCGCCATTTTTGCGGGCCACTCAATGCGAGGCTGTGGTTTCTCAGGTCAGGGATGAGCTTTGAGATATTCCTGCACCGCCTTTGTGAGCGGCTCAAGATCGAGAACAATCGTGTCCCAGGCGATTTGAAGATCGATTTGAAAATAGTCGTGGATGGCACGATCGCGGAAACCGGCAATCTCCTTCCACGGAATGTCAATTGATGCCCGCACCGGCCCCGAGACTCTTTTTGCAAACTCGCCGATGAGTGCTAGTTGCAGGATTACCGCACTCTGTGTTTTTCGATCTTTCAGGAACGCGGCATTATCCATACCGTCGACAAATTCGCGAATCTTGTCTGCGGCGTCGAGAATCTGCGCGAGATAGACCCGCTCATCCTTCATAAATGGTGGCCAGGTCGCGCGCGACATGTGGCTGAATGAACCTGCTCAGGCTTTGCTCTGTGACGACATCGACCTTCCTTCGCAGGGATGTCTCGAGGCTCTCGACGAGCTTCATATAGGCGACCATCCCGGTCGGACGGCCCAGGCGCACCAGAATGTCCACGTCGCTTCCCGGCCCGTCTTCACCGCGTGCGACGCTTCCGAACACAGCGGCATAGGTTACGCCGAACTGCGCAAATACAGGAGTCGTCCTGCGCTTGATTTCCTCAATGGTCATGCCTCAGTTATACCCCCGCCTCGTGAAAAATCAAAAATGCGCCGCGCCGCCGAAGGCTCGCCGGCCCCGCACCTGATCCACACCTCGGGCCAACGGGTAGTGTCCTAACCCTGCGTTGCTGACTCGTTAGAGCAAGAGACTCGCTGACCCTTCCAGTTAGTTAGCAGCAAACCCGCCCACAACCAGAAAAGAGGACCACATGGAAAGCACCGAACAGAACCAGAAATTTACCCTTGACAGTTCCTTAAGGAATATGTACCTTACCTTAAGGAAAGAAGGATGTCTGCTTATGGCAATTGAGTTTGAGCACAAAGGCGTAAAGTATCGCACGGATTCTGTCCAAGAGGCTGTAAGCCTCCAAGCCGGTCTAACGCAGTACGACTTCGTTGTCGGCTCGCATGGATCAGAGAACACGCCGCGCGTATGGACCGCTGATTTAGCAATGGACCTGTTAAACAACATCGGCGAACTGCAAAAGAAATTTCTCGCCGCGTTATCTAACGGGGCCAACCTGAGCAGTAGCTCTCTGGTAGAAGTGATTGGCGTCGAGTCTGAAATCGCATTGGCAGGAGTGATAAGTGGCCTGTCAAAACAACTCAGAAAAATGTCAGCCAATTCAGCCAGCCTCTACAGCGTCGAAGTTGTATGGAAGGGAAAAGGGAAGACACGATTTTTCAAGTTGTCTTCCGACTTCCGCGACACGCTCATCGAACTCGGATGGCCTGAAGCCTGGCAGACAGGAAAGGGAAAAGATGAAACCGCCCCCACCAAAAAGCGGGTCATACTATGACCACAAATAACGAAGCCCTCTAGAGATTCGCGTCTCTAAAGGGCCTCAGAAACCACAACCACGGCAAGCCGTAATCGCAGCCTCGCAGCAATGATTATCGGCTTGCCTTCACCGAAAGGTCAAGGTAAATCCGATGACGTGCCATAACTGCAAGTGCGCCTGTAAACGATTCGGGAAGCACAGGAACGGGTTGCAGCGGTTCCGCTGCCGCCAATGCAAAAAGACATTCACAGAGGAACACGAAAAACCGCTCGACGAGATGCGGCTGCCGCCGGATCGTGCCGTTGCCGTCCTGCAATTGCTTCTAGAAGGGATGAGCGTACGCAGCATAGAACGAGTAACCGACATCCACCGCGATACGATTCTGAAACTGCTTGTACTAGCCGGGGAACGCTGCCAACGGTTAATGCAGGAGCGAATCCAAAACCTCGATGTACAAGACGTGCAAGCGGATGAAATTTGGGGCTACGTGTTCAAGAAAGAGGGCCACAAATGGGAGCACGAGAAAGAGACAGAGGGAATCGGAGACGCTTATTGCTTCGTGGGGATCGAGCGAGAGACGAAACTGGTACTGGCGTGGCATCTCGGCAAAAGGGACGCGTTAAATACGGACAAATTCGTTTATAAACTGGCCCTGGCAACCAGCCAGCAAAGGTATCAACTAACCACAGATGGATGGAAGGCTTACGTGCGGGCCGTCGAGATGTTTCTAGGTGGAAGAGTTCACTTCGCGCAACTGGTCAAAGTGTACGGCGCAAATCGAGAAGGAGAACAACGGTATTCCCCGGCTGAGGTTGTGGATGCTGTCCCATGTATCGTAAGCGGAAACCCGGACAGAGAGAAAATTTGCACAAGTCACGTCGAGAGGCAAAACCTCTCGATTCGCATGGGAATGCGTCGCATGACTCGACTCACAAATGGCTTTAGCAAGAAATGGGAAAACCTAGAAGCAGCATACGCCGTGTGGTTCGCTTATTACAATTTCTGCCGCAGGCATCAGACTCTGAGAGTCACCCCGGCGATGGAACAGGGATTGACGGATCACCAGTGGACAGTAGGCGAGCTGGTGGGAATATGATGGGCAGCACGATGCTTCACTACTATTGGTCAGTTATCTGCAAGACGAAAGGCTGTGGTACCCGCCATCTGTTGTCGTACATCGGAACCAATTCAACCTTTACGTCTAAGCCTGTGACGATTCAGATTCAATGCCTTGATTGCGGTCAGACTCATTTATACCTGGACCGGGAACTGAAACTGTATCCGTCTGGGAGTCCTCCGGTGGAGGGATTTGAACCCAAGTTCTAACCATCGGTCCCATCGAAATTACACGACATCGATTGAAAAGCGTGCGCGATTCAGATTTAGTATGCTCTTGCATTTCGATACACTCCATGCGATGATTCGCTTGGTTACATCGGACCGGAGACCCGCCCCACGGAGGCGGGCTTTCTATTTGAGGCCCGTATACTGCCAGTGGGGTGCAAAAACTGTGAACGATCCGATGACAGAAGAGCAAGGCCGCAAGATAATCGGCCTGTTAGGAGACATCTTGGATGAATTGAAAAAAGTTGCCAAAGATAGCTCATCCATAGAGTCCGAAGTAAAATTTGAACTTCGACGGATTAAAGAGACTTTGATGGAATGGAAACACTAAAAACCGGATTGATGGCAGCAACGCAGTCATAGGAC
>JARLFZ010000025.1 GCA_031296305.1 Occallatibacter sp.
AAGTCAACGGCCTGTTTGATGAGTTGCTGCGCGGGGTTATCGCGCTCGGTGGTGCGCTGCTGATAAGGGGAGTTGCTGCGAAGCGCCGCATTCTTCCTGTGCGGCGCGGTGGTGTTGGTGCTGGCGTAAGTCATGTTCGTCTCCTTCGGAGTTTGGATTTGCCGTTTTTCAGCCCTGGGAGGGCTAAAAAAAGACATTCGTTTCATAGCTGCGAATTTGGGCGAAGAGAGGCGCTGTCCATCCCCGAAGCCCGTGAGGGGCGCGGAAGCGAGCACGGCGTGCTCTTCGCCGCGCGGAGCTGCACAAGCGGGATGGACAGAAGGAGCCGAATGGAGCCTAGAGTTCGCACGGAAACGAATGTCGAGACGTGAAAACCAGCCGCAGGCTGCACCATTTTCAGAAGGGCCGGCGTTGCGGGCAGGAACAGGCCCGCTGAGGTGGGGAGCGAAAGACGCCAGTCTCATCGGCGGCTGAAGCGAGGGCAGGAGACCTCCTCCCACAAAAAAGAAGGGAAGAAGAATTGGCGAATGAATGCGTAATCGAGCGTAAAGAAGGGAAGGGTCGTCAAACCGCAAAGAGAAATGATGGAAAAATGCAAGCCGAATGCACACGCCTGGCGTCTATTGAAATGTACACGCCATAGCGGAGGATGATTGATGGCTGGGATCGGTACGCTCACAGAGAAGGATTCACATCGCTTTGAGGAAAGAAATCGAGAGACAGAAGCAGTTTTCCGTGAAAACACCTTGATGAGGCGTTACGGACCTCTGATGAAGCTGGCTGACCTGGCCTTGATCCTCGATCGTTCTCCCGATGGACTTCGCGTAACGCTGCGCTCGACTGGAGAATGGGTGGAAAAGATCAATTCAGCGCGTCTGCAACTTGGCCGTCGCGTCTACTTCCGCACAGCAGAAATAGCCGAAGTGCTCGGTATCCGGTAGCGAGGAGCGTGGGTTCTGAGCTCACGTCCGTCCGGTCGATTCTCGGCCTCAAACCCGATTCTGCCATCGACGATCTTCCGCACGGCGGAAGTGCAAACCAGTCGATAGCAGCATCCCCGCGCGCTCGATCTTCCCGGCGCATGATCCTGAATCAGGATCAGCGGATACGGCTCGATGGAGTCAATCTGCCGTTTACTCAAAACGATCTACGCGAAAGCGCCTATGACGCCGGAGCCATCGGCTTCATCGCCAAATTCCTTGTTCAAACCACCCTGCCTCACCGCCGTCAATCGGGTTCCCACTACACGCGCACGGACGGCCGCTTCACGCTGCGCATCACCGATGTCGGCGGCGCGGGGCTGCCGTACGGCAGCTATCCGCGGTTAATCCTGATCTGGATGACCTCGGAGGCCATCCGCACGGCGAGCCGGGAACTGGAACTCGGCGCGTCGTTGTCACGATTCATGGCGGAGCTTGGGCTCCATGTCACGGGCGGCCACTGGGGCACAATTCCACGCTTTCGCGACCAGATGCGGAGGCTCATAGGCGCGGCCATCTCGATGCGCTGGGAGCAAGAAGAACACGGTCAGCATCGGACAACCGGCGAGAACCTGCTTCTCGCCGACCGCTTTCAACTGTGGTGGACTCCGCAGATCCTTCCCGCCGCGCCGCCGGCGACATCCTTCATCACGCTTTCGACAAACTTCTTCGAGCAACTTGTTGCCGCGCCAGTTCCGCTCGATCTGCGGGCGGTCCGCGTACTCAAGCAATCGCCGCTCGCGCTCGATCTCTATGCCTGGGCAACCCGGCGCGTCAGCTATCTGGATCGGCCTACGCTGATCCCCTGGGAGGCGTTGCGCCGGAGCTTCGGCTCAGGATACTCTGAAACGCCGCAGGGCCGCGCCTGCTTCCGCGCCAAAGCGCTGGATGCCCTCGGGCGCGTTTGCCGGGTGTATTCCTCGCTGCGCCTTGAGATTGAAGACAGAGGCGTGCTGCTCCTTCCTTCTGCACCTCACATTCCCATGCTCACCCGCTGAGCGCCGCAGGCGCCATTCCCCTGTGAGGGGGCGGAGGTTCTCGCCTCGGCGCGTCCGTCCTGAGAATTTCCCCAGAGTGCGCCGCTACTACAGGCGGTTCATATAGGTATGACATATAGGTATATAGGGCGTCGTGCATCATTTGCAGAATCAACACGTTGGCGCTGATGCGTACACCATATATGCGTAAAAATGCACCAAATATGCGTGGAAAACTCGGAGATGTATACCAAATATGCGTGAACAGATACACCAAATATGCGTGGAAATCTGCCCGGCTGCACTGCGCACTGTGGATCGCGGAAAAGTGTGGCCGAGCAAAAAATGCCCGCGCCGGTTGTGTCCGACGCGGGCGGCCCAGCTAATACTCGCTGGGTAGGTGGATGACATTGTTGGCAAAGTGGAGCTTCACTTCGTTCAGCGGAAAATCGGTGAACGGAATTACCTGCATGTAAACGACATTGCCATTGCCGTCGTCGCAGGGAACGGTTGCGCTGTGGTCGGCGCGAACCTGCATCTTCCAGACCTGAAACTCTTCCTGGGAAATACGCGGCTTCTGCTGCTGGGCGATTGCGATGATGTGGAGCAACCGGTCCCATGCAACCTGATCGATCTCTGTTGTGACAGGGGAATTTTTGATCATGCCCCATTGAAAACGCATCTCAATGCTGTGTTCAAGCCCGATCAGAAGAGCAGCAGTGCTTGAACTTTCTGCCGCTACCACAGGGGCAGAGGTCGTTGCGGCCAACTTTGCTTTGCGCTTTTTTTTGCGCGTCATTCTCAGCCACCCACCGCATCACGTTCGCCGGCGCACGCTCTGCCGCCAATTCCGCCGCCATAAAGCGCATATAGGGATCGGCGTGGTGGAAAAACATCTTGTAACCCGCACAAAGGTAATTGAGGCCGGGCTCCCCGTCGGGCATCATCAGAAAACGGTGCTTGGGGCACTCCCCGTTACAGGCAAAACGCACGTCGCATTCGCGGCAATACCTAGGCAGCGTGGACTCTTTGGCCTCGCCGAAGTGCTTCTGCTGCGCCGACCCGGCCAGCCCCGCCAACGGCGACTCCATGAGGTTTCCAAGACGATTTTCCGGGTAGACGAAGTGATCGCAGGAATACACATCCCCGCAATGCTCGATGGCAAGCGCGGCGCCACATTGGCGCCGGAATACGCACAAACTGGCCTCCATGCCTGTCCACATTTCTAAGGACACGTCGAAGAGCTGCACAAAGACGCGGCCGACATCCTTTCGGACCCATTCGTCGAAGATCGCGCAGAGAAACCGGCCGAACTGGCGCGGTTCCACCGACCACGGCGTCACTCTCGCGAGGCCGATAAAATCCGGCGAGATCAACTGCAGCCCGTCAGCGGTTGCCGCTTGCGCCATCCTCTCCACGATGGGGATGAACTGCAGAAAGCCGCTGCCGTTCTCCTTCAGAAAACGGTAAACTTCAAGCGGATGATTGGCATTGGCGCGATGCACGGTGGTGAGCGTGTTGAATTCCACTCTGTTCCGCTTCAGAGTTTCCATTCCGCATATCACACGGTCAAATGTCGGCTGGCCGCCTTTGTCCACGCGGTAGGCGTCGTGCAATTCTCGCGGTCCATCGATGGAGAGGCCGACCAGAAAATCGTTTTCTTTGAAGAACTCGGCCCACGCATCGTTGAGAAGCACGCCGTTGGTCTGGAAGGCGTTCTGGATGCGCTTACCATCGGCGTATTTCTTCTGGATCTCAACGAGCCGGCGGAAATACTCCACCCCGAGCAGCGTCGGCTCGCCGCCCTGCCAGGCGAAGTTCACCACCGGCGTATCGTGCGCCTCGACGTACTGACGAATGTAGCCGTCGAGCACCTCCTCGCGCATAGCCCATTTCTCGACCTGCGGATACAGCGATTCCTTTTCGAGATAGAAACAGTACTTGCAATCGAGATTGCAGATCGGACCAATAGGTTTGGCCATAACGTGGAAATTCATGCTATTCATAGGCCCCTTGCTGAGAAGCGCCACGAATGCGCATGTGGCTATGCGTATCGTATCTCCGTTTTATGTTGCGTGCATCCATTGTTGTAAAGAGTAGGCTCGAAGCATGATCGACATACAAACCGGTTGACGTCCGTTGCACGCTTTCGGATAGTGGAACTCCACTAAGGGGCCACGGCACCCCTTGCGCCATCAGGTCAAGGAAAGGCTCCCGCTTGCTCTTGCGGTCATTCTTGTCAAAACGCACCTGCGATGCCAATGTCTGCTGAAAACGCGCCATTCGCATCATACTTGAAGTTTATTCAAATATGCGCGGCTTGCGGACTTACGCAGAGGTCCTTAAGCCAATTGGTTAAACCGTTTTAGCAGTGGGACCTATCAACCGCAATCGGTACGTCGGGTGGAAATCCAGAAGCCGGACGGAGGGGTGCGAAAGGCGGGACTACTGCGCGACCGACCTGTATGCGTACTGCAGGCCTACGGTGGCGCTATCGGAGGCGGTTCCTCGCAACAAACCGATTGGGCAAGACCTTACCTGCGTCACGTCTTTGCTACTATTGGCTTGCGAAACTTTCAAGCATTCGCGCTTGAAAACTGCAACCGATCATCCAAAGCCAGATGGAGTCATGCATGCATTTCGGAGAATGGTTGACTGCGAAGTTCTGGCCTCGGTGATTGGTAGGTGACTTGGTTCATGGACCCGACGACTGTCCAACTGGGTTATAATTTTCACCAGATGCGCTGCGGGCTCGTCCCAAACCAACACGCGCATTCGCGATGGAACACCGATCCTCAGAGTACTCCGGATGGCTGCAAGAGACACCAATCCGTCGCTTTTCCCTGCCCCAGAGCAGATCTGGGCTGAACTGGATCGGATACTCAAGAGCCCAGCCTTTCGCAAGAGCAAGCGATACCCACGCTTCCTTACATTTATCGTTGAACAAGTGCTGATTGGCAAGGCGGACCAGTTGAAGGAGCGCCTGTTGGGCATTGAAGTCTTTGACCGTCCGCCCGATTATGAACTGGCAACCGATCCTATTGTTCGTGTTGCTGCCGGGGAGATTCGCAAGAGGCTGGCCCAGTACTACAGCGAGAGCGGCTACGGAAATGGAATTCGTATTCGATTGCAACCCGGATCATATGTGCCCGAGTTTCAGTTCTCGGAGACGTCAATTGCCCCCGAACTGAATTCGAGCCCAACGCAGCCTTCTGCCGTCCCCCTTCGAGATATCTTGCCCAATCGCACATCAGGCCTTCGCCATAAAAGGACCGTCGCCACGATTGTGGCGGCCCTTGGCTTGACCATGATCCCCTGTTTGTACCTACTCTACCCGCCAAATCCAGTCGATGAATTCTGGAAACCCTTTCTGAAGTCCGCCGACTCGCCGCTAATTTGCCTTGGGGATTCTGGCCAGGGGGATAAGGAAGAAGGTCCGGGAATCCGTACGGGAGTCAACAGCTACGACCATCTAGCGCTAGGGGACGTTGATGCCTCCAACCGCATTTCCACATTTCTTGCCCGAAACGGTCGGCCGCCCTCGATCTCAAACTCTCGCGCCACAAGCTTCGCCGATCTTCGCAAGCAACCTGCAGTTCTTATTGGAGGTACACCTAACCCATGGACCATGAGATATATGCCGCTGTTGCGTTTCCAGATAGTTCGAGATTTTCGTCCTGGCGTAAATGGCATTCTTGATAAGGACGATGTGTCCCAGCTCCGTTGGGCAGTCGATTTCAATGCTCCCTATAGCGCAATTCCGGCGGAATATGCGATCGTCGCGCGGTTTCACAACCCTGCTACAGGCATGCCCACTGTGATAGCAGCAGGAGTCGGTGCCAAAGGAGAAATTGCAGCGGCGGAGTTCCTGACGACGCCCGCATATCTAAGTGAATTCACTTCACACGCTCCACGTGGCTGGAAGGATCGAAATATAGAGATAATCCTGGAGACCCAGATGATCAACGGTGATAGTGGACCGCCACACGTTGTCGCAACTTATCTCTGGTAACAAGTACAACGGCAAACCTCCGAAGGGTGTCAACATGCGGTGCACGCTGGCGAGGTCGAAGTCCTTATGTGCGTCCTGACCGGCCAACGCATGGAACACTTCCACCGCCCATGCACCTGCACCGCCGGGATGGAACGCCTTCGAAGGAAATTCGACAAGCGCGCTCCGGGGCTGATGTGAAGCCAGTGGCGCAAGTCTGAGCCCTCAAATGAGGGCCGGGTCCGACCCAACAAAGGGTTCACGCGCGCCAAGGGAAAAACGGTCTCAATGCCAATAACGCACGACACATTTTTTCAAAGGCCGCATTTGTTTCGTTCCTTCCGGGTCGGCTACCAATATTGTGATCAGTGCCAATGTAAATCCAAATATTAGGGCAGAATCAAGCTAGCTATACCCAGCAGCGATTCTAGGAATAATCCTTGGTTTCTCTGGCGAAGTGACCGCGATGACGAGGATGGGACGAGCCTATTCGGACGATCTGCGGGTGAGGATTTTGGAAGCCGATGAGCGCGGCGAGGGCAGTTGCCGTGTGCTCGCCAAGCGTTTTGGCGTCAGTTGGGAGTATGTACGCAAACTGCGCCGGCAGCAGGCTGCGACTGGGCAAAAGGCGCGTGTTGCGCAATCCCGGTACGGAATCCGGAGCAAGGTGACCGAACCGGTCAAGACGCACATGCTCGGCTTGGTGAAGTCGCAGCCCGACCTGACTCTGGCCGAGTTGCGGGAGCGTATCCGTTCCGACAAGGGCGTTTCGATGAGTTGGGGGCTGGTGCACCTGTGGGTTCGCCGGCTGGGCCTGCGGCTGAAAAAAAGTCGCTCCACGCCGTCGAACGAGACACCGAAGCCAACCGTATCCGGCGCGCCGAGTTCCACCAGCGCATCCTCGCGATCGATACGAAAAGGCTCGTCTTCCTTGACGAAAGCGGCATCTCGACTACGATGACGCGGCGCTTTGCGCGCTGCCTCGGCGGGGCGCGCATCCATGAAGGGACGCCGGAGGGAGACTGGCAGATCGTTACCATCCTGGGCGCGATGAGCCTGGGCGGTATGATCGCTACGATGACCGTCGCCGCGGCCACTGATACGGACATTTTCCTCGCCTACCTGGACCATTTCCTCTGCCCGGCCCTCACTCCAGGAGATGTGGTGGTGATGGACAACCTCAGTTCGCACAAGGTCGACGGTGTGCGGCAGCGGATCGAGGCAGCAGGCGCGGAGTTACTCTACCTGCCGCCCTACTCGCCCGATCTGAACCCCATCGAAAAGGCCTGGTCCAAGTTCAAACAACTGCTCCGCTCCGCCAAAGCTCGGACTGAACTAGCCCTCGACCAAGCTATCACTGAAGCCCTTCTCCCGCCATTCTTTCGAATCTAAAAACCCTAAAATTTATTGAATAGTTGAGGGCCGGACTCTTCCAGCACAGGTTTATGACCTGATAGTGATAGTTACACACTTCCGAACAAATGCTGTCGCGCCCCGAAAAAGATGCATTAATCCAGACTCACTGCTGGCTATTGGACAGTGAGAGTGACAGTGCCTGAAGCAATTGTGGCGCCTGATGTGCCGGTCACCGTCACGGTGTAAGTTCCCGCCGTGGTGCCGGCGCTTCCGCCGCCTCCGCCGCCGCTTCTGCCACTCCCGCCGCAACTTGCCAACGCGCCGAGCGCGCTCATGGCGACGAGGATGGAGAGCATCGCGCGCCAGCTACGCCGCCGTCCCGGGATGCCGAAGAACACAAGCAGGGCGAGAACCGCGCCGGAACCTGCGCCCAGCCATCCCTTGCGATTCCCGAGCCTGGGGTCAACAAGACCGGCGGTGGCGGCCGTCGTTCCGATCGTCAGGGTAGAGGTCTGTGCAGTTGTGCCGCTGAGGTTGACCGACGCTGGGGAGAGGCTGCATGTTGCCTGGTCGTTGGAAGCGGTTGGGCTGACGGAGCACGTTAGACTCACGGTGCCTAAGAATCCGCCTGATCCGGGAGTTACTGTGATGGTAGAGGTGTTTCCTGTCGTTGCGCCGGGAGCGACAGAGACCGCCGCACCAGCAACGGTGAAGGTGTCCCCCGGCGCGTTGTTCATGTTCACCGAGAAGCTGGCTGTGGCCGTGTTCGATGCCGAGTCCGTCACCTCGACGGCGAAGCTCGCGCTGCCCGCCGTCTGTGAAGAGCCGGACAGAACGCCGCCGCTGGATAGGCTCAGGCCGACCTCTGTGAGAATGCTGCCACCCGATGTGACTGTCCAGCTCAAACCCGTGCCTGAACCGCCCGAGGCCGTCAACGTCTGCGAATAGGCCGTTCCGGAAACCCCTGAGGGAAGCGGGTTCGCGCTGGTGATGGCCAACGTTGCGTTGCTGGTTACGGATCCGGCCAGTCCATAAAAGCTGGTGAGGTTGGCTTGCACGGCGTTATCGGTCGCATCCGTAGTGGCCGAGGCCACAATGGCTCCCTCGATGAAGTTGGTCGGCGCATTCGAGCCGTCGCCGCCCCTTCCTAAAGACAAGCCGCCCTCCAAGTCCATTGTGTATCCGGCGGGCAGAGGGCCGTTGTACAGGGTAGCCAATCGGCCTTGCGTGGCGTCCCCCGACTTCACCGTGAACATCGAACCCGCGGGATTGTACCTCCCAAAGATGCTCAGGTAATTCTGAGTCGGTGTGCTGCCATACAGGAAGACACCATTCTCCAAATCGACCCCAGGCCACGGCCCTGTGCCCGTCCCGAAGGTTCCCAAATTCCCTGTGGCGTAGGCCAGCGAAAACATCGCGCCTTTGCCGGCATTTCGTGTGGGGCTTTCCGTGTCGCCGTAAGTTCCGCAGCATCCGGATACCTGACCGCCTTCGCTGTAGTTTTCAGAGACCATGTAGGCAGTGATGGCGTTGTTGCCCGTAGGCATACCAACGGTGCCGGAGGTTCCAGGGTTGCAGCATTTCCCTTGGTAATAGCCCTCGCCGGAAACTATCCGCGCAATCGGAATCGTCATTCCGTTAGGAAGTGTCGTCCATCCTACGGACGCAGGCACCTTGCCGAACGCCCCATCTTTAAGGAGATTGTTCCCCAACGCAAGGGTTCCCATCTGGTCATAGATGATGGTGATTGTGCAGGTTGTGCCCGAACAGAAACTTGTAATCGAGGCCGCATTAACCGCACCGGAGGACAGGGTGCTTATGTCCAATGTTCTACTGTCTGATGCCCTTGTAATCTGGAACAGCGGTCCCGCGTAACTCGCCAACATGCGTCGCGCCAGGCTATGCGCTGCAATACAGGGAGTACCGGCCGTCGCCAGAATGTCGCAGGGGCCTGTGCCCGCTTCGGCCTGCACCGGCCGTGCATGTGAGATAGCTCCGGCCAGCATAATGCCAAGGATGATGCGCAGCGTCTTTTTCATTTCATCCCGAATCTCCTTTTTCGGCGCCGGTTCCATGGGATTTTACCGCTCTTGAGGCAGATTGCGAGGCCAAAAGGACGTTTGCCCCGAAAAAGCCAGCGTTTGCGCAAGAAAAAGAGCAATTATCGAAAACCACAAATGAAGGCTGTCCGTTGCAAGGCTCACAAACTGGGAGAGTTGTTGCAAGACGGGATACACCGATTTGCCAATGGCGTGACCGATTCGCGACTATCCGACCGGCAGAAATCTGATTGCGCATAAGTCTTGCCCCAGGGGTAGAAGAGGTGTTTGCTGCCCTCCTTCCATGCGGACTCCATCTCCGGCGTCGCGATGACCCAATCAGGGCGGCGCTTTCGCGTAGGTGCGCGCAGGTCCTGGCGGAGTTCCTCGAGCGTGGGACGGCCAAAGGACAAATAGATGTTTTAGATCTTGAAGACGACGAGGCCTGGCTCCAGACGAGGGCAAGGTTGAGCGACAGCGCACAGGCGGCCCGGGAAATGCCGCGCGAGGTTGCCCCCTTGTTGTAGCCGCGATCAGGAAATGCGTCGGCCACGAGGCTCCGGTGCCTCGCGAAGCGCCGCTTCGGCTCTTCGAGCGGCCGGCTATTGAATCAGGCCCAGGGCTTTGAGTTCCTTCTTCAGCTTTGCAGTGTCGATGGGCTTCACCAAGTAGGCGTTGCACCGGCTCAGGAGTGCCCCGGTGATGCTATTCGTATCGGTATGGATCGTAGTAACGATGATTTTGGCGGACTTCGAAACTTTCGCGGCAGTTTCCTGTTTGCGAATCTCCCGGATCGCATCCTGCCCGTCCATCCGTGGCATTCTCAGGTCCATGCAGACCAGATCGTATTCTTGATGACTCTGAAGCGCGAGGACGACTGCGTTCACCGCCTCCTTCCCGTCGAGGGCGATGTCGCATCCACCGTACCGGGAGAGGAAAGTCTGTAGCAGTTTTCGGTTTGTGGCGTCGTCTTCAGCAACCAGGCTTCTCATCGTGTCCTCATTTGCGTTGCCCACATTCGTAGCTCCCGTCGCACCTCAAAGATTTTTCTGCTCTGAGATAAGAGCGGATCCTGCAGCTTCGCTGGGGAGATGAAGCCTCCTGGCGCACACGAGCTTCTTCTGACAAGCGGCGGCTCAACTTGCCTATTGGCGCAATGCCCGTTGCCCGTTAATGAATAAAGAAGCCTTTATCAAAGTGAATACAAAGAATCTGCTTCGCGGACTGTCTTGTCTTATCGGCAATGTTATGGACGGATGAAGCTGGCCGATAAGTGCGGAGTGGAATTTACTTATTGAGGTGAAGTGTGCGTCCTCGCGGGTGCGCGGTTGAACCGGAAGGTCTTCTGGAAGCCGTGGAACAAGCGGCGGATGGCATCGTCATCACCGATACCGGCGGAAACATTCAGTATGTAAATCCGGCATTCACGGCGTTGACCGGATACTCTCCCGAGGAAGTTCTGGGACAGAACCCACGGCTTCTCAAATCCGGGCGCAATTCCGCCGCATTGTATGAAGAGCTCTGGAGCACGATCTTATCCGGGAAGGTCTGGCGCGGGGAGGTAATCAACCGCCGCAAGGACGGAAGCTACTACGACGAGGAGATACGAATCGCTCCGGTTCGAGACTCGGCTGGGGCAGCTACCTGCTACATAGCTATCAAGCACGATGTGACCGAGCAACGGGCGGCCCAGAATGCGCAAGCATTTTTGGCGGCGATCGTGGATGATTCTGAGGATTCCATCCTTGCCTGTACGCCGGCAGGCGCCGTCATTGCCTTCAATCGCGCCGCGACAAGGATGTTCGGTTACTCGGCCCCGAGATGAACTGTGTAGCCTCCTCTCCAAAGTGTTTTCCGCCGCTGATGGCGGCAATTCAGGAAACGCGAAGGCTCTCGACCCGGACCCGGCCGTCACGCACCGCGAGTCGCCACTAAGTGGCGTTGGCATGAATGCAAGAATCCTGGTTGCCGAGGACAATCCCGCTAATCGAGAAGTGGCTTTGGGTATTCTCAAGAAGCTCGGGCTACGCGCTGACGCGGTGACCAACGGCGCAGACGCGATCAGCGCACTTGAGTCCATTGATTACGATCTGGTTGTGATGGACATGCGCATGCCGGTGATGGACGGAATCGAGGCAGCACGCAGGATTCGCAGTTTGGACTCTGCGGTCCGCAATCATCAAGTCCCCATCGTCGCCATGACTGCGAACGCCATGGAGAGCGATTGGCGAAGTTGCATTGCGGTGGGCATGAATGATTTTGTGGTTAAACCGGTATCGGTAGCGACGTTGCGGGATACCCTCAAGAAATGGCTGCCCACCGGAGTCACTGCGATTCCGGCTACGGCTAGCCCGCCCGTATCGTCTCCGACCACTGAAAGTGAGATGGCCGTATTCGACCCGGCAAGCGTACTGTCACGCCTTGAAGGGGACATTGCACTGGCGCAAATTGTATTTGAAACATTTCTGGAGGATCTCTCCAGCCAGATTCAGGCTCTAAAGAAGCTAGTGGCAGTCAGGGAGGCCGCCGGCTGCGCACGACAGGCCCACTCGATCCGAGGCGCCGCGGCAAATGCCGGTGGTGAATCACTGCGGAAATTAGCGGCGGAAATGGAAAAGGCGGCTGACGCCGGAGATTGGGGTTTGGTAATTACCCGCATGGACGAACTGGAGCGACAGTTCCGACTCCTTAGTGAGGCGATCAAAGAAAATGAGCGCACGAGCCGGTCAAATAGATAGTGTATTGTGACCACGCGACGGCCGCGGCTTGCTCGATTGGAAAGCCTCAACGACTAACTGGAAATCGCCGCTATCCCTCGATCGAATTCTGACGATGAACTAGTTGAGCTGCCGTTTCAAGCGGCGAACACGGAGTTGGGCCTGCTCATGGATGGACCTCAGGAAACGAAGGGTGTCCAAAAGCGTGATGTAGCGATGTCAATGCAGTCCGCGGAATTCGGAATGCATTTCGCCCGGCGAGCCGGACAGGTGGCGATGAGGGAGCCGAGGTCATGATGAATCGTGATTTACGGCTGCGCCGCATTAAGAAACGACTGTTCCTTCAAATAGCGCTCGCACTTGTTTTAGACATGCTGCTTTTTGTGGTTTTGTCTCATTTCGAAAGACCAGCTTTCATTCCCGATTGGATGCGGATTGCTGGAGCGCTGGCGGTTTTCAATTTTGTGCCGGCGCTCATCGTTGAACGATGGAACTGGACCATGGCCCGGCGCGCCGTATCCGACATGTGGGCTTTCGGCGAGCTCAACTTCGAGGAAGTTTCGCGAGAACTGGCGGGACGCAAAGCCATCGAGGCAGACATCAAGGACTGCAAACCCTACGTCGATGTGATGCACGAACAAATCGGCGATTCATTGGCTGAGTCCGAACGCGAAGTAGTCATGGCAATCGAGCAGATCGATACGCTGATGGGGAAAACCGGGAAGCAGCGGGAGAATATCGCACGATCCATCAAGAGCGCCGGAGATCTAACGAAAGACACACATACTCGGGTCGAAAACAATAAGGATGTGATCGCCGCGATCGAGATGCAGTTGCAGGCTCAGACCGACGAGTTCAGGAACAATTTCGAACGAATTCAAGGGCTGGCCGGCGACGTTCGCTCTTTGACGCCCCTGATTAAAGTGATTACCACTATCGCCCAACAGACCAGCCTGTTGGCCCTGAACGCTGAGATCGAGGCCGCGCGCGCGGGAAGCGCGGGTCAAGGATTCGCGGTTGTGGCCCTTGAGGTGAGGAAACTCGCGGTGCTCTCGACCCAGGCCGCCGCCGACATTGCCGCAAAGATCAATGCCACATGCAAGAGAGTGGATGAAGAGATGTCCCAGGCTCATGCCTCGCTGGAGCAGCACGAGGCCAGTACCGCAATGAAGCACCTGGCTGCCGATTTAGGTGAAATGCAGTCTGAGTTCGCCAATAACAGCCAATTGCTTCTGGAAGTGATTACCGAGGTCGATGCGAACTACGCGGAGAGCGTAACCCGGCTGGGGGAGGCGTTGGGGCATATTCAGTTCCAGGACATCATGCGCCAGAGATTGGAGCACGTACAGGGTGCGCTGATAGAAATGCGCGACCACTTGTTGCGGTTGGCCGAGCGACCGGATCGTCCCGGATGGGACGGTCTCTTCGAGACAACATTCAAGGGGTTGTTGGACTCCCATCTTAGTAGTTACAAAATGGCCAGCCAAACCGTGACCCACCTTGCCGTGGCCGGTGGGAGTTCCGGCGGCGACAACAGCCGTCCGGCCATTGAATTGTTCTAATCGGAAATGCCTCCCGGCAGAATTGATGGCCTTTCGCTTAGGTATCGGGCTTTCCTTTGAGCAGGGAGTTAGCGCGGCACCGACCGCAGAGGGCCGTTCCCTGTCGATAGCTGACGGATAAGTGCAGCCGTCCCCGAAACGGGCATACAGATTCCAGAATGGGTCGCGTGTTTTTCCGCAACTCCAGAGTGCAGTTACTCTCAGCGCGCTCCTGCCAGTGCGAGGTTATTGTGAGTAGTTGAATTCAATTCATCTTTCATCGCCAGCGGAAGGCGAGGTCACCATGTCAGAAGCGTTTGCCGCATCGTTACTACAGCCGGGATCGCAAAAGGGCCAGAGAACCGCGCTTGGCCCGGAGGCGCTGGCCCAGTCGTTTCTGGACAATCTGTTCTTTGTTCAGGGCAGGTCGGTTGAGCGAGCTTCAGTGAACGATCTTTATATGGCGCTCGCCCATACGGTGCGCGACCGAATCCTGGAGCGATGGATTGCGACCGTAAAAAACTACCAGGCGCAGGATGTGCGCGTGGTCTGCTATTTGTCGGCAGAGTTTTTGACTGGACCGCATCTGGCGAATAACCTGATCAATCTTGGTATCTACGACGAAGCCGAGCAGGCGATGCGGCAACTGGATATCGACCTGAATGTTCTGATCGAGCAGGAGGAGGAACCGGGGCTGGGCAATGGAGGGCTGGGCCGGCTTGCCGCCTGCTTCATGGATTCTCTGGCCACGCTGGAGATTCCCGCGATTGGCTACGGCATCCGCTACGAATACGGCATTTTCGATCAGCAGATTCGCGACGGATGGCAGGTGGAGTCGACGGACAAGTGGTTGCGGTTCGGAAACCCATGGTCGCTGGAACGGCCTGAGGATGTTTTTGAGGTGAAGATGGGCGGGCACACCGAGATCCACACGGACGCCCAGGGGCGGTTCAAGGTGCAGTGGATTCCCAAGCGAATGGTGCGCGGAGTTCCGCACGACACGCCCATTCCGGGCTACCGAACCAACACAGTGAATACCATGCGGCTGTGGGCGGCGCAGGCTGTGGAGAGCTTCGACTTCGGGACATTCAATGATGGAGATTTTGCGGGCGCCGTGGCAGATAAGGTGGCCTCTGAGAACATCTCCAAGATTCTTTATCCGAATGACGACAGGCTCGAAGGCAAGGAACTTCGGCTGGCCCAACAGTTCTTCTTCGTCTCCTGCAGCCTGCAGCACATTGTGGGCATTCAAATCACTCAAAACCGGCCTCTGGCAGAACTGCATCGCAACTTCGCCATCCAGATGAACGACACGCATCCCGCGATCGCGGTTGCTGAATTGATGCGGCTGCTGGTGGACGAGCACGCAATGGACTGGGATACCGCCTGGCATGTGACGCAGAACGCCATGTCGTATACCAACCACACCCTTTTGCCGGAAGCGCTGGAGCAATGGCCGCGCAGCTTGTTCGCGTCGCTGCTGCCTCGCCATCTGGAGATTATCGAAGAAATCAATTCCCGCCATCTTAACCATGTGCGCCAGAGGTTTCCAGGCGATGAGAGCCGCGTCAAACGCCTCTCGCTGATCAATGAAAACGGGGAAAACGGGGCAAACGGCGACAAGACCGTGCGCATGGCGCATCTGGCTGCGTTGGGGAGCCATGCCATCAATGGCGTGGCGGCGCTGCACACGGAGCTGCTGAAGACCCGCGTGCTCGATGATTTTTATGCGCTGACTCCGGAGAAGTTTTCCAACATGACCAACGGAGTTACGCCGCGGCGCTGGATGGTACTGAGTAATCCCCGTCTTACCGAGCTACTGACCGCGCGCATCGGCTCTACCTGGATCCGCGACATCGAGAGGTTGCGCCGGCTGGAGCCCTTCCTTGAAGATGCCGAGTTCTGCCACGAGTGGAAAGCCATCAAGCGAGAAAACAAGGCCACGCTTGCTGCATATATTCAAGACCGGCTGGGAATTCAAACCGATCCGGACTCGATCTTCGACGTTCTGGTCAAGCGGCTGCATGAGTATAAGCGCCAACATCTTCAGGTATTGCATATTCTCACCTTGTTGAAACGTCTGCAGCGCGATCCGGATGCGGAAATGACGCCGCGAACCTTCATCTTCGGCGGTAAGGCGGCGCCTGGATATCGCATGGCCAAGCTGATCATCAAGCTGATTCACTCGGTTGGTGAAGCAATCAACGCCGACCCCATCGTAAGGGGCCGGCTCAAGGTGGTTTTTCTGCCCGATTTCAGCGTGAAGCTGGGGCAAAGAGTGTACCCCGCGGCCGATCTCTCCGAGCAGATTTCGCTCGCCGGAAAGGAAGCCTCCGGAACCGGAAACATGAAGTTTGCGATGAATGGCGCGATTACAATCGGCACCCTGGATGGCGCAAACATCGAGATCCGCGAAGAGGTGGGGGAAGACAATTTCTTTCTCTTCGGTCTTACTGCTGCAGAGGTCGAGAACCAAAAGCGAGATGGCTACAATCCGCGCGCTGTGTACGAGTCGAACGCAAACCTGCGCGAAACGATCGACTCGTTGACGAGCGGCGAGTTTTCTCACGGCGACAGGGCTCTGTTCGAGCCTCTGGTCAGCTCCCTGCTGGCGAGAGATGAATATATGCTCTTGGCTGACTATCAGTCTTACATTGATTGTCAGGATAGGGTGAGCCTGGCATATAAGAACCAGGAGCAATGGACGCAAATGTCGATTCTGAATGTGGCACGGATTGGCAAGTTCTCCTCGGATCGCTCGATCCGGGACTATTGCGCTAACATCTGGAAGACCTGGCCGGTCAGCATCGAGTTATAGACGATTCGGATGGAGTTATAGCCAGTCAGGATCGAGTCATAGGAGCGGAGGGTTCCGAGGATAACTCAAGCACCCGAATGCAGCGCAATTTCGGTCCAGGCTACGGATTCGATATAGATACTGGACAGCTCCGGCTGGTCCAGGGCCTCGGCCTTGGCCGCGGCGTCGCAAGCCGCCCAATCGCCACGCTCGAAGTATTCCAGCCAACCCAGCACGGCGCGCTCGGGACACGCTTTACCCAGCAGCGCTTCGAGGACTTCTGCGCTGAGCGGCAGAGTGGGAGCCACTTCGCTCATGGGCTGGCCCTGCATCGCCGGCAGCAGGCTGAGCAGCCCGAGCAGATATTGTCCGAAGGAGTCGAGGCCGCGTTTCGACGCCATCACCTCGCAGATGCGTGCGCGGAGGATAGCCATGGACAGTAGTTCGGCCGGCTGATCGCCGTTGAACTCGCTGGCAATGGCCAGGGTGGCGATGCGACGAAAGGCATTTTCACCGACTGCCACCAGCGCCACCTCGATCGAGGCAACGTTCTGGCGCATTCCCCAAAGCGGCGAGTTCACCAGGCGCAGCAGTTGATAAGTGAGTGGGCCGTCACGCTTCACGAGCTGACTCACCTTGTGCAGATCCATAGGCTGCTGCTGCAGCGCCTTTAGAATATCGAGCCGCAGCATCTGGTTGACGGGCGGCCGCCGATTGCGCGCGGCCACGGGCGTGAGGAAGAAGCGGCCCTCGAACAGTGTGAAGCCTTCTTCGCGCGCCTTGCGGTGATCCGGCTGGGTGTGAACGCCTTTTGCCAGCATCACGATGGACTTGCCGCACAATCCGTCCGCCAACCTGCGGCGCACTTCCGCGGTGGTCCGGCCAAAATCCAGTGCTATGTAGTCTGCCAACTCCAGGAGGGAAGTGGGTTGCGGCACATTGGTGAGATCGTCCAAGGCAAAACGGAAACCAAGCGCCTTCATCTGCCGGCATGAGGAAACGAATTCTGGCGAAACTTCCTGGTTCGGCTCGATCTCGAGGACTGTGAGAGTTGCAGGCAGGACCTGGGCGAGCTGCTCGTTCAGCGCCTGCCACGGGCAGCGCACAAATGCGGTGAGCTTTCCCGTCAACTTTTTCAACTCGCTGGGCTTCTCGAGGCCGAAGTTTCGTGCGATCTCGATCAGGTTGTTGAGCGCCGAAACTCCGTCAGGGGCCGCGTCTCCGCGGAAGAGTAATTCGTAGGCATGAACGCGGCCATGCAGATCCAGAATCGGCTGGCGGACGACAGAATACAGTCGAGGCATTGACGATGGCGCTGGATCGGCGGAGTCACAGACGGGTTGGATTACGGCCGCCATAGGCTCTCCAGATACATTCATCGGCTTTTGCGGCAATATCTTGATTCGCAAGCAGGTGGCCATCGGAACGGCTCGGCTATGGAGCGGAAATTCAGCAATGGGGTTGGCGCCGTTGAAGAGGGCGAACGCAACGGTGGTGCGATTACCTTGCTATGGAGGACGTCCTGGAAATTTCTGCTGGGATAAAAAACAGCAGGGAGCTCTTTCGGAGCTCCCTGCCGTTGGGTTTGAACAGACGGTGTTCCTAGTACTGCATCACCAAGTTATAGGCGTTCACGCTGCCGAGGCCGGAGCCGAAGTCCCAGCCGGTCGTCGTGGGATACGCCATGTTGAATGTGGTGTTGCTGGTGGAAAGAGCGCCCACGTAGCCGGATGGCAAGTAGCAGTTCACCTTGCCTGTGGAGCCGCTGTGAGCCTGGCAGTTGGCGTCGATGTCGCCCAGGGTGACATCGTAGAAAATGCAACTGCTGGCTACGCCCCTACCCAGAGCGGAATTGCAGTTGGCATTGCCACTCGGACCGTACTCGGACGCTGCCAGCGCATAGTAGCGGGGGTTGGGATTTCCTTGCAGGCTGCCTTTATGCTGCACCACCAGGGACTGGATGGCGGCCATGATGGGCGACGAGACCGAAGTTCCGCCGTAGCCCGGCCAGGCCGATGGCGCTACAGCAGTGCAGGACGCAATTCCGCCATTGGAAACGCCTGACGAAGTCGTGTCGGTGTAGCAGACCACATAATAGTGACCCCACAGGCCGTTAGCGGCCATAAGGGCAACATCTGGAGTATCGCGGACCCCGTCGTTTACCAAGCCAGCCATGGAGCCGAGATAGGCGCTCTGGTAGGTCGGTTTGGAATATCCGGCGCAGGTACCGCTGGCTACTCCCCTTGTGGACGCTGTGCCTGTGGCGCAGGCGCTGGGGCCACCGCTGCCGCCTACCGCCAAAAGGAAGTTCTGCAGACCTGTCGTGGTATTGCAGAACCCGGCGCTTCCGTACGTGACGGTCGACCCGGTGAGGTAGTTGGCCAGGACGGTACCGGCGCAGGAGTCGTTCCAGGGCTGCTCCATGATGTAGGACTTTGCCGATCCGTAGTAGACGTTATTGTTTCCCCAATATGTGCTGTTCTGGTTTTCGGCCGTATCGGCAAAGTCCAAACCGCCCACCGAGACGTCGTACTGTGACGACATCCAGCCGCTGATGGTGATGCCATCCTTGGCGCAATAGGCTCCGTAGGGATAAGAGCCGGAAGGAAGGCCCGAGCAGGAGGAACCGCCGCCGTCGGTGCTGGCCGCAAGTTCGTCGCCCGAGGAGACAAAGATGCCGATGCCCGCAGCGACTGCCTGCTGGAAGGTGGTATTGAATGCGGCATTAAACGTTGCGCCGCTGGATTCTTCTGACTCGCCGTAGCTCATGCTGATGACATCGACGTTGTCGGCATTGGGGTGTTGCAGGATGTTCTGGATCGCGGTGAGGCCGCCGAATCCACCGCTGGGGTTAGCACAAGCCGCATTGATGATGGTCGCGTTGGGCGCGGCCGCAGTAGCCCACTCCGCGTCGATAGTGGCTTCGACGTCGTCGCCGTTGATGCCTGAGAGCGCAGGGGCACCGCTTTCGGTCGACGGCCTCGTGCAGGTATTTGCGGTCGTCGTGCCCGGTGTTTCCTCGTAGAACTTGCCCGAAGTGTACTTGCCCAAGCCGAGGATGTTGCGGAAGTTGGCCCAGTCGCTGGTGGCGCTGCACAAGGTCGGGCTACCGCTACTTGCAGTTCCCGGGGCGCCCGATGCGCAATTCCACTGATTTGTATCCTCTACGACCACGATCTTCATGCCCTGCCCTGAGACGCTGGCGCTCAAGAGCGGGGCGATGTTGTAGATCTTCTGGAGATCCCAGGGCACAATTGGGTACGTGCCACTGCCAGCCGTGTAGTTTGGCTTGAAGACACCGGCCTTGGAATCAATGTGGGCCTCGTTGCGGCGGACAAGGTAGGAGTGGGGCTTGAAGTTGTGCATGTAAAGCACGCCCTTGACGACTCCGGCGAGCGCAGCGGGAACCTGCGGATCGCGGGCGTTGGCGAAATGGGTTTCTCCGTGCACACGGTAGTTGTGGAAGTCGGTATTGAAGGCCGATGCGATCTGCCCGGCGGTGCCTGAAAAGTCGATGAACATGTTATTGGCGTAAACCGAGTTCACCGTAAGTCCCTGCGATTCGAGCCAAGCGGTGACGGCGTCGATGTCGCTCTGCGCGGGTCCGTAGAGCGCGCCCAATTGGGCCGCGCTCAACCACTGGTGATAGTTGGGCGACGCGGGGTTATGGAGATCGTCGATGTATTGCTCAAGCTGAGCCTCAAGCGCGGCGGGGCGCTGCAACAGCAGCAGCATGTGATCCAACTGCACGTCGGAGTCGGCCTCACCCATATCGTTTTTGGCAATGGCCTCTGGACGGGTGTTGCCCGCCAAGGTGAAGCGAACTTGGTTATCGATCTTTTGGGTGACCAGGCGTGGCTTGGTCTGAGCTTGCGAGGCGAAGCTGACGCTGACGGCGAATGCGGCCACAGCGAGGAAGCGGGAAACGGCTGTCTTGCTACAAATCATTAGTCTCTCCTCCTTGAATGCAGGGCCCACCCGGCCTGAGCCTGCGGTGGCCCTCGCGCGCGAAAACTGTTGACAGTTTAACGATGGAGCTTGCGGCGCATCATCCCGACCAGGCCAAGTAAGCCTGTTCCAAGCAGGATCAGCGAGTCAGGCTCTGGAGTTACCGTGTAGCCAAGATCGTCCACGATCTCGTTATCTGAATTGCCGCCCACATCGCTGATGGTGATGGAGGCAGCGTCCGACAAGTTGGTGATGGTGAACTCAGCATCCGAGCCAATGACCCCAGCGCCGTTGAATACGCCGAGGACAGTGCCCGTTCCATCGAGGCCACTGTAGGCAGTCACGATTACGCCGTCCGGATCGGCGTACCAACCACTGAGATCCACGATGGGAGTGGAAAAGTCTACGATGATTGGATCGTTGGGGTCGTTGGTGATGACTCCGCTGCCCGAGTGCGCAGGAAAGTCAAAGTAGTCGTAGTCTGGCGCAACCAACTCCAGCGCGTTCTGAAAGGTGACGCCCTGAGCAGAGTACTGGTTGTCGATCTGAGTGTACATAGAGTACTGTTCGAAATCGATCGTGGTACTCGCGAAGGCCAGCGGCGATAACGACACCAATGCAGCGATAGTAAGAATCTTTTTCATTATTGATCCTTTCGTAAAGTCAGGTTTTAAGTGGCGGGGGAATCCCCCCATGCGTTTGCTTCGGATGACGTCCCAGATTTAGGAGTACTGAGACAAAACACTGCCAACAGCTTATGTCAGCGGCGCTTGCGCGATGTTTTCCTGCGTATTTCCAGTTGCGCTTCGGCTCGAAATGAATGGGGCCCGGGAGTTACACGTCCAGTGAAGGGGGAAAATCTTTACACTTGTCGTGCATATTTTATTGCAAGCAAATTAAGCGCCAAACAGTTGATACGTATACTCAATGACTTGCGCTCACCATGCCTCTGGGACGTGCAACATCTTGCGCATCCATGTACCAAAAATGTTCTCTTTTCGAGGGATTCACTGGAGTTGGGAAAGGAAAGGAAATGCTGGCAGCGCATGGGCGGGGCAGTAGAGTCATTTCGTCGTTCGGACGCGATGACATCTCAGGTGGTCCCTGCGCGGACGGATAGAATACGGTAACGGCTGCAACGCGCGTGTGCGTGGACACTTCCCTGGAGAAAAGACATGCGAATTCTGGCGTTTGTTGCGGGCATCGCTTGCCTGTTTATTGTCCTGCTCGATGCCTTCCAGACGATCATTTTGCCGCGGCGCGCCACCGGGCGTTTCCGGCTCACGCGTATCTTCTACATCGCCACATGGAGGCCCTGGGCATTTGTGACCCGGCGGCTGGGCAATCCGCGAAAACGGGAGACGGTGTTCAGTTTTTACGGACCGCTTTCGCTGATCCTGCTGCTGGTGGTGTGGGCGAGCGTAATGCTGCTTGGTTTTGGGCTGCTCTATTTCGGACTCGGCAGTCCCTTTGTGGATGCAGCGCACCAGGCGGGCTTTCGATCGGACCTCTACGTGAGCGGGACCACCATTTTCACTCTGGGTCTGGGAGATGTGACGCCGCAGAATCCCTGGGCGCGGGCGCTGGTGATTTTGGAGGCAGGCACCGGGCTGGGTTTTCTGGCGGTGGTGATGGGGTATTTCCCAGTGCTTTACAGCGCCTTTTCGCGCCGCGAGGTCAGCATCTCATTGCTGGATGCGCGCGCCGGATCTCCGCCGACCGCAGCGGAGCTGCTGCGCCGCCACTCCTACCAGGGCGCCGAACAGCAGCTCTCGGTACTGCTCACGGAGTGGGAGCGTTGGTCGGCGGAGTTGCTGGAGAGCCACATCTCGTATCCGCAGCTCTGCTATTTTCGTTCGCAGCACAGCAATCAGAGTTGGCTGGCAGCGCTCACCGCCATTCTGGATACGTCGGCGCTGATGGTCGCGGGAATCCGGGGTTACGAGGCGCGTCAGGCACAACTCACATTCGCCATGGCCCGTCACGCGATGGTGGACCTGTCGCAGATTCTCTCGCAGCGGCCACTCACGGAGGTACCCGACCGGCTTCCGGCGGAGCGCTACGAAAAACTCTACGAACTGCTCTCTGAAAGCGGCGTCAAGGTCTGCCGCGACGGTCAATCAATCGAGAGGCTCCGCGAAATGCGCGTGTTGTACGAGGGCTACGCCGAAGCGTTGAGCCGCTTCCTCCACATGTCGCTGCCGCCGTGGATAGCCGATCGTACCTCCAAGGACAACTGGCTTACCGTGGCAAAAGTGCGAGCCAGGACCGACGCGGCGAACCCGCCAACTTCCGATCAGGGAACTGCCGCGAAAGACGCACTGGGCACAGTACCTACGCTCGTGGATCATCCCCACGACTTTTGAAGGGCATGGCTCGGACGGTACGCGGGCAAGTGGGCCGGTCCTGAAACCCAGTGCTTTGGTCGCACTTATAGGTGCGGCCGAACTCGGAAAAACTGCCCTGGACGCGGTCCTGCCTCACCAACAAAGGCACTGTGGCGCAATTCCGCGAGCTGTCGGAGGGCTCGCGATGTTGAGGCCCATCTGGCACTTATGCAAAGGCCGATGCGCTAACATTTCCAGTATGCAGATCAGAAAAGCCGTAATCACAGCTGCGGGGCGGGATCAGCGCAACCTGCCGATGCAAACGCTGTTTGACGAGCAGGGCACGGAGCGCTCGGTGCTGAACCTGGTGGTGAGAGAAGCGGTGCGGGCCGGCGTCGGCGACATCTGTATCGTGGTCTGGCCGGGAGACGAAGAGCCGTACGCCAGGCTGCTCGCAGACGTGGGTGTGCGGCTAACCTTCGTGGAGCAGACCGAGGCGCGCGGCTACGCACACGCCGTCTACTGTGCGCGGAGTTTTGTGAAGGATGAGCCGTTTTTACACTTTGTCGGCGATCACATCTATGTGGGTTCCGAGGTGAGCGGGAGCGCAAAGCGGCTGGTGGAAGCAGCCTGCACCGAAGGCTGCGCCATTTCTGCCGTGCAGGTGACACGCGAAAACCTTCTTCCATTCTTCGGAACCGTTGGAGGTCAGCCGGTTCCGGGCAAAGCGGGCTTCTATCGCGTCGACACCGTGCTGGAAAAGCCCACCCCGACGGAAGCAGAACAGCGTTTGATTGTTCCCGGCTTGCGAAGCGGGCAATATCTTTGCTTCTACGGGATGCACGTGCTCACGCCGACCATCTTCGAAATTCTCTCCACCATGCTGCAAGAATCTGCAACCGGCAGGGCGAGCCTTTCGTCTGCGCTTGCCGCGCTGTCGCAGCAGGAGCAATATCTGGCCATGATCCAACTCGGCCAGCGCTTTGACGTGGGAGTGAAATATGGCCTGTTTACGGCACAGCTTGCATTGGCCATGAACGGGCAGGACCGGGCCGAAGTGCTGACCCAGCTCATCCAGGTTTTGGCCACGCGCAATTTGCTCACCGAGAAAGGGGCATGAGCGTGAGCGAGCTTTGGACGATCATACAAGCGGCCGATCCTGACCTTCGCAATCGTTCTCTCGACGCATTTTGCCGCGAGGCCACGACGGATCAATTGCTGGCAGAAGTTGCGGAGCTGGAAAAGCTCCGGCGCGGCAGCGATAACCTCTACGAACGGGTTCGGGCGCTGCTTTTTCTCTACGCCATTCACCGTTTTCATCTGCCGACGCGGTTGGCAAGCGGGTCGGCGCAGACGCTGATTCCATTTGACGGTTACGAGAAGCTGCTCAATCGACGCTACGAAGAAGCCATCGGCGTTTTTCTCGCAGCCCAAGCCACAGAAGGGTCCAGCGACGGCCTTTCAAGCGCGCTGGCCGCGGCTTATCGCGGGCTGGCCTTTCAAACTCTTGCCGACCAGGTGCGGCGGAGCGTGCGATCGGTACGAGGCAATCAATGGATGTTTCGCACTGGGCATCCCGCCGATTACGCGCTACGCATGCGCCCCGAACTGCTGCACCGCAGTACCGGAGAGCCTTTCCCGATCCTTCACGAATCTACGCCGGTGCGCATGGACCTGAGCCACAGCGGCTGGAGCGACATCTTCTTCCTGGGCATGGATCTGCCTGAGTTGGCGCGGGTGCTAAACGTTTCCATTGATCTGGCCGTACTCGGACCGAACGCGGAGTCGCCAAAGCCTCCCGTCGAAGCGTTCCTGCGCGTCATCGATCGTCCCGTGATTCGCCTGGTCAGCGTCGACCTGGATGCGGCTGCCGAGATCAGCGACCTTGATGAACTCTTCGACTTCGGCCGCGACTATCTGGGGCTGCTCAAGGCCGCCGTGATCGCGTCTGGAATTGTGCCGCCCGGCATGGAAGGTTCCGACCAACCGCTTTCCGACCTCCTCGCGCAATTGTTGCAACAGGACGGCCTCGGCCTTGAAATTGTGAGCCACGTAAACAACATCCCCAAGGGATCGCGTCTCGCAGTTTCCACCACGCTGCTTGCGTCGCTCATCTCGGCTTGCATGCGCGCCACGGGACAAGCTTCTTCCCTCATCGGCCCCTTGACGGAGCCGGAGCGAAGGCTGGTGGCGGCGCGCGCCATTCTGGGTGAGTGGCTGGGAGGATCGGGAGGAGGATGGCAGGATTCAGGCGGGGTGTGGCCGGGGATCAAGCTGATTGAAGGCGTGATGGCGGTTGAGGGCGATCCGGAATTCGGCATCAGCCGCGGGAGGTTGCTGCCGCACCACCGCATTCTCACCGCCGAAGAGGTGAGCGAGGCAACGCGGCAGCGGCTTCAGGACAGCCTGATTCTGGTGCACGGCGGGATGGCGCAGGATGTTGGACCCATCCTTGAAATGGTCACGGAAAGATACCTGCTTCGCTGCGCTCCCGAATGGACCGCGCGGCAGACCGCACGCAGGATTCTGGATGAGATCCTCGAGCATCTGCGCGCGGGCGATGTGCATGCGATTGCGAACGCCACACAACGCAACTTCGAGGGACCGATCCAGACCATGATTCCCTGGGCCAGCAACCTCTACACGGAGACAGTGATTCGCGAGGTAAGCGCAATCTTCGGCAAGGCGTTCTGGGGATTCTGGATGCTGGGTGGTATGTCGGGCGGAGGCATGGGATTCATCTTCGATCCCCAACGCAAGGCAGAGGCACAGAGCCGCCTTGGCGCCTTGATGCGCGACGTGAGCAAGAAGCTTTCCGGCGGCGTGGCCTTCGCCATGGAGCCCGTAGTGTACGACTTCTCGGTCAACGAACGCGGAACGTTTGCGGAGCTCCTGTCGGGCCCTGCCGCAATCTTGCCCGATGGCTACTACAATACTGTGCTGCCGGCCATGCTGCGCAAGGATCAGCTGACGCTTTCAGCCTGCGAGCGATTGGACCTGGAGCGATTCAGTTTTCTCTGCCGTGACGTTCCGGGTGCGCTGGGTCGGACCCGGAGCCTTCTCGAGCGGCTTCTGCCGCACGGCAATCAAGGCGAGGAACAGGGCGACTCGCTGGATTCATTGCTGGCGGGGAATGGCTTCGATTCGATTCAGCATGAACGCATCCAGGCGGAGCTGCGCGCCGGCCACATCGGTCTCGCACAAAACCGGATTCCTGCGTCGGTTCAGATTGAAGACGTAGAGGCAGACAAACTCTTTGATGCAAGGCAGGGAGCGGACGCGCGGCTGCGCACCATCGGCGAGGAGGCCATCGCATCGGGAGCGGTGGCAGTCGTCACCCTGAGCGGAGGCGCCGGCAGCCGGTGGACGCGCGGTGCGGGCGTGGTGAAGGCTCTCAGTCCTTTCTGCCGCCTCGCGGGCGTGCATCGCACATTTCTCGAAGTGCACCTGGCGAAGAGCCGGCAAACCAGCCGTGTCTTCGGGAGTCCGGTACCGCATGTGATCACGACGAGCTATCTGACCCACGAGCCTATCGAGCGGCTGTTGCGCAGCGAAGGCGGCTACGGGTACGAGGGGCCGCTGTATCTTTCGCCCGGACAAAGTGTGGGATTGCGCCTGGTGCCGACGGTGCGGGACCTGCGGTTTGTCTGGGAAGACACGCCGCAACAGTTGCTCGACACCCAGGCGCAGAAGGTACGAGAGAGCGTGCATGCAGCCTTAATCGCATGGGCGCAGCAATCGGGCGAAGCCAGCAACTATACCGATAATCTACCCCAGCAATGTCTGCATCCGGTGGGGCACTGGTACGAAGTACCGAACCTGTTTCGCAGCGGGGTTCTGAAGACATTGCTGGAAGCGCAGCCCCATCTTCGCTATTTGATGATTCACAATGTCGACACCGTGGGAGCCGATCTCGATCCCGGCATTCTGGGCCGGCATATCGAGCGCAAGGCAACCATGACCGTAGAAGTTGTGACGCGCCGCCTCGAAGATCGCGGCGGAGGCCTGGCACGCATTGACGGGCGCATGCGCCTGGTGGAAGGCTTGGCGTTGCCGTCAGAAGAGTTGGAGTTCAAGCTTTCCTATTACAATTCGAACACATTCTGGATCGATATTGATGCGCTTCTGGATGTGTTTGGCCTGCGCAGGGCCGATTTGGCCGATCAAGTTCGGCTGGCAGAGGCCGTCCGCGCCATGGCCGCTCGCATGCCGACCTACGTCACACTCAAAGAGGTGAAGAAACGATGGGGCAAGGGGCAGGAGGACATTTATCCGGTAGCGCAGTTTGAGAAACTGTGGGGCGACATGACTGCGCTGCCCCAAGTGGCGTGCGAGTACGTGATTGTGCCGCGCGTGCGCGGTCAGCAGTTGAAGGAGCCAGCGCAACTCGACGCCTGGCTGCGCGACGGCTCCGCCGAGTACGTGACGCGGCGCTGCGCGTTCTGACGCGGGGCTTGCATCACATAGCAATGATACGAAGAGTGGTTTGGCTCTTAAAGAAATTCTTCTTTACGCGCTTCAAACCGGTATCGTGAATGACATATCCGGCAGCTTCGAGATATTCCGCTATGGCGAGGCCGGAAGTTCCCCTGAGGGCAAGCAGATCTGGATGCAATTCGACGCACAGTATAGGCTTCTTCGCAAGCAGCAGCTTTCTCGCCCCCATCAGAACATCGAACTCATGTCCTTCCACGTCAATTTTGATGATGTCGGGCGGGGCGAACTTTTTCTCGATCAATTCGTCAATCGACATGGTCTTGATGGTAACGGTTTCTCTGTCTTCTAAAATCTCTTCGCGTGGCCGGGCGGACGATTTCACAACTGCCGTGTAATGAAACCCGCGCGCAAACTCCACCACTTTGTCAGGCAATCCCACAGGGAAATCGAAGACCTCGATTTTTGCGGCTGGATTGAGGCGGAAGCACTCTTCAAGTTTGGCCCGCGAGCCTGGATTGGGCTCGAAGGCCAATGCCCGGCGATCTGCGCCCTTGAGTGCGAATGCCAAAGAGAAGAAACCAAATAACGCGCCAACGTCCCACAAGACCTTGGCATTTGCAGAGACATTCATGAACCCCAGATATTCTTCTACCGGCCCGGGGTCCTTCCATCCAAAATACTGAAAAGCGTCGCGGACTTCGGCATCCAGGGGAATTTGAATGCGACACCCCCCCGGTAAAACGATGGTGGAATCCGGCACTCCTGCGTTGTCTTTCGCGAATTGCGTGCGATATTTCCTTAGCTTCAAAAGATGATTGACATGCGCCAGGTAGCCGCGGTACCTGCATCCGCTTATAAAAGCGACAAGATGCCTGGGCAATATGGCTTTCGCTGCAGTCTTTATTTTGGAATGTTGATTCGATGGAGGTGTCAAAATGCCCTCTCGCGGCACTCAATCGGAATTCCTATTTGGCCTTCCTGGCTAGGGACCAATATACTCTCATCCGCCTCGCTCACGATCGTCATGCCGAGCATGCAGGGCGAGGATTGAGCGATAAGTCCCGCGATAAGTGAGCCGCAAAAGGAAGAGGCCAGCCGTAGGATGACGGCTGGCCTCAATTTATCTGCGAAGGACAAGTTATAACTTGATCCCGGCGAACCCTTCCTCTAACTGGGTAGGGTTCGCGGAATCAACGGGTTTGTTCAGTCGCGCCGATTACTTCTTCGCGGCCTTTTTCCTGATCGGGTGCCTCTCCGCCAACGGCTTGCGCTCCTGCGGTTTCACCGCAGTCTCGTCGACCGGCGTAGTTCCCGTCACGTCGTTCGAGAACGTTGCGCCCGAAGGCACGAGATAGTTCTCGACCGTCTGGCCGTCGGTGGTTCCCGTGGTCACGCTGATGCGCGAAGCGTCGATGCCCTGCTCCGTCACCAGATAGTCCTTGGCGTTCACGGCACGTTGCGCCGCGAACTGATCCACCTTGGCGTGCTTGTTGTGGAGCGCTCTCTTCTGCTCCTTGGCCGTGATGGCTGCCTCGTCCGTGGTCTGCTCGCCGACGACAACCGCCTTGGCATCAGCCTGCTGTTTCAGGTCCAGAGCCACCTGGTCCAGGCAGGCCTTGGCCTCGTTGTCGACGCGCGTGGGCCGCTTCTTATCGGTCGAGAAGCCGATGGTGCAGAGCGCCGAGGTCTTCGGCGGAGGCGGCACGTAAGGTGCAGTGATGGTCAGGCTGGTGTTGGCGGTGGCCGAGTGGCCCTTGTTGTCCTGCACGTTGCAAGTAATGCCTACGGCACCGGTTGGCGCGCCCGCGGACGAGTATTCTGCCGTGGTTCCGGTTCCTGTTACCGTGCCCGCCGTGGCCGTGTAGCTGTAGGTCAGCGGCAGATTCTGCGGGCTCACGCCGACTGAGGTCACAGTTGCCGTACCTCCTGGCGCAATTGTGGTGGGGCTGACCGAGCAGCTGATGGTCGGCGGCTCGAATGCCTTCACTGTAAGGCCCGCGGAGCAGGTTGCCGTCTCCCAGGGCTTGAGGCCTTCTTTGCCCGGCTTGCCTTGCTTCACTGTGCCCGTCACGGTGTACTGGCCGGGCGCCAGGTTGCTGGTGTCGATCTTGACCGTCGTGTCACTGCCTGTCGCTCCCGCGCCGGACCAACTGTAGATCACATGGTCCTTGGGATTGAGACCGCCCGCGGCAGCCGAAATCGTAACCGGGTCGCCCGGGAAGACCGATTCAGGACTCGCGGAGCAGGACATTGTGGTGGGCGGAGGTGGAGCGATCGAGCCTTCATGAAGCACGATGCCCGCGCTGAGGCGCGCCGCGTTGATGTTGGCGCGGCCGCCGTAAGGCACCAGGCCCCAATCGGCGTGCATGTATTCGTAATCGGCCTGGAACAGACGGATCCCGAGATGATGATTGAACCACGGCGTCTCGTAATCCATGCCGCCGCCAACGGTCAAACCAGGGCCCCATTTGTAGGGCTCAAAGTATGGCCCACCGATCCGGTCGGCATTCACCAGCGCATGGGCAAAAACGGTGAAATTTTCTTGAGGATAGCGAAAGATAGGGCCCCCACCAAGCGTGATGAATCCGTCATCGTCTCCACGGGTACCGACGTTGCTGTTGCAGCACTGCACGCCCCAATCATGCTCGCCAAGCTCGACTTGGACGCCTGCGTAACGGTTGAAGAAATACGCCCCGCTGAAGAGACCGCCCACGTTGACTGCGTCATAGGATGCCGATACCGGGGTCTGCTGGGCGTTCGGTTGAACCGTATTCACTGTTCCTTTGGGCGACAGATAACTGTAGCCCAGGAAGATATCCCATCTCGAGGGCTGAACACTACTCGAATCTTTTCCTGATCCTGAGGGCGTCGTTTGAGCCGTCATGGCTAGCGGTAAAGCAGCCACAGTCACCAAAGCTAAAACCCGGCCCACAGATTTCAAAACACGATTTTGCATGCGTTTATCCTCCGCAGATTGGCTAATGTAACACGATAAAAAGTCGGTTTGTGAGCACCCTTGCGGGGCTCAAGCGCAGCCGGACTGACATCAGACTCGATGCGCCGCGGCATTTTTACAGCACAAATAAACGTAACACATGACCAGTGTCCGGAGCATGTTTTTCTCAAGTAAGTTGCTTGATTAGAAAGCAGTCCGCCGACAGGGTAACCTTAATGATTACCATAGTGACCTAGGCGTAACCCCCTTCGTAAGCGCCCCCCCGGTGAACTCACAGCCCTTGATTTGTGAGATGCGGTTAGGCTCGCGTAGGTCGTGCGGCTGGGGTGGGTTTCGTGCCGCAGCGTTGAACGGAAGTGTGTGCGCGTTCGACGAAGATGTAGAGTACGGCTCAGGCTGGCAGCTTTCCCGCTTTGGCATCAAATGTTCCTTTTCTGAATCATTCGTTGTTGCGCCAGATTTTGCCCTTTCTCTAAGGCTTCGCGGGGTTCCACTTCCGTAACCCGTGAGGTTTAGTACTTGATTCATTTATCGGTCTTTATGATTTAGACTAGGCCGCAGTGAAAGTCGCAATCGATTGCTTGCGAATGAGCTCGAGCCGCGTCTCGGGTGCGGGATCAAAAACCGTCTCGAAAATACGGATGTCTCGCTTTTTCAGTAACGCCTCGGTTCATGCAGTGCGTCCAATGGATTTGAAAGGTAGATCCCGCGCAGAAATCCCTGCTTTTGTCTTGTGATCCTGGTTTCCGGTTTTTTGCTCTTGCGGCGATCTTCCAGCCGGGTGAAGGTATGCGCGTGCGAAGGAGATGCAGAATGCGTTTCAAGCTGGTAGCGTTCCCCGTTCTGGCAGTGAGCATTTTGTCTGTCGCGGTTTCCGCATTTTCCCAGGTGGTTCCGTCTTATGAACGGAAGAGCGGATGGCCGTTTACGGTGGGCGCTGGACCCGTAAGTTACGATGTCGATCTTGGCCATGGCCGCATGTACGGATTTGCGGGCTGGTTCGACATTTACCCCGGAAAACTCCCCTCCATTTTGCACGGACATCTGGGCGCGGAGGGAGAGCTCCGGGAAATCAGATTCGGTGCATCGTCTTCGCAACCGAACGTGCGTTACGATACCGCGGCGATGGGGCTTATCTACATGTGGCACCGTCTGAAAAATGTCCGTCCCTATGCCAAATGTATGATCGGCGACGGCAGCGTCGATTTTCCTCGGTTGAGCCCCACGTACTCGCACGATACGCGAACCTTCACGGCTCCGGGGGGTGGAATTGAGTTTCGGGTCAAACAGGACATCTGGGTTCGCGCCGACTACGAATACCAGAGATGGCAGAGCTTAGCGGTATACGGAAACCTGAAGCCGCAGGGGTTCACACTCGGTGTCAGTTACGATTTCACGCATCCGTTTCTGCTTAAGAATAGACAGTAAGGGCGTGTCTGCCTGGGCGGAGGATCGAGATCGCCCGGAAAGGCGCGCGGGCGAATGCGGCGCTCGCCGGCTTTGCACTCAGGGGTCTCTAGCGCGGAGTGTTAGTCTAGCGAATGTATGGATCGTCTGCGGCTTTTGAATCTGACTTTCGTATTCGCGGGAACGACAATTCTTAGCTCTCTTTGTGCCGCGCAAACGAACCAGGTTGCGCCCGATACACCCTATCCGGTAAAGCCCGTTCCGTCAGAATCCTCGACTATGCCGTACCCTGCGAAGCCTGTACCGCAGGCGAAGAGCGTCACGCCGTTCTCGACCAACGCCTCGTCGAGTGGGATTGGTCACTTCATCGTGTACCGGCCTCGAGAGGAGATGAGCCCAAGCGATCGCGATCTGGCCGCGAAAACGCAGCCTGCGATCCGGGATGCTGCGGCTTTTGTCGGGATCGAACTCGACAAGGAAAAATGGCGCTACCGGGAGCTGGAGTGCCAGGCCCTGCCGGGGCACTTGTTTCTGCTCTTCGCGGGAGATAGCGGCGTTGGCGATGCGAGTCTTTTTTCCGTGGCGATTCCACGCGCGGGCAAGGGCCGTGTCCGCGCCATTCCCGTGGAGCGGCGCGGCTTTGCTCTTTTCTCGCCGGCTCCGGTCAACCTATTCGCCCTGGCGGAGTTCAATCGCATTCGCGCAGAGGAACCGGCAGGCCCGCCCCCCGATTGGCTTTCTACCAGCCTGTGCTTCGCCGCCCTGACCGAGCCCCGGCTTGAGGTATCGGCCTCGCCGAGTCCATCACCCGAGGCAAATATCGCTTTGTCGTTTCCACCTACGCTGGAAGTCGGTGTAGACGGCGAGTCGACGGTTCGCTTCGTCAACGTTGCCGAACCACGCCAGCCGATGCAATGGGCATTGACCTTCGATGCCAAAGGCGAGTTGGTTAAGGTAGAGCACTTCCCCACACCGTCCTACGCAACGACCATCGTGCCTAAAAGCTGACCTTGCGCTGGGGATACCAGGTGAGCTGAATGTTGGTTGTGGTTACAGTCTGTTGGCCCGTTAAATAAATCGGCACCTTATAGTGCTCGACGGCAAATTTGCCGTTGATCTCGAAGTCCTTGCCGATGCGCTTCACGGCCTGCACGGCGAAGTCGTTCAGCGTGGTGCCGCTGGGGATGAAATTCGTGACCGCTTTCTGGTTGCGCACGCTCACCTGCAGCCACTCGTTGCCGCTCAGGTGATAAGTGATCCAGGCCTGGCCGCCCTTGTCTTCACGGCCGATCCAGTCGCCGAAGAGCTGCCCCTGGTTGGTGTAGCCCTGCGTCTGAACGGTTTCCCAGTACATGAACTTGCCCTCGACGCTGCGGTTGGTCGGGGGATCGGTCGAAGCGCCTTCAACGCGCAGGTCCAGCCTGGGGATGCCGGGAACATGAGAGAGATAAATTCCGGGGCGCACGGCGGCGCGACGCGGAGCATCGATCGGAGAGATGTCGTCGTGCACCTCCGAGTCGCTGTAGAGCGTAAGCCAGTTGCGCACGAAAGGCAGCCGCCAGGAAAAGTCGAAGGCGCCAAAACGCGCGCCGGGATCGGTGGTATTACCCTTCTGGGTGTTGGTTCCTGCACTGATGCTGAAGAAGCTGCGTAGAAACGACTTCAGGTTGACAGGCTGGTGGCCCTCGCCGCCAAACATGGCGGTGCGTTCAAAACCAAATTCCAGATCCTTGTAAGGGCGAAGGCTGACTTTTTCTACGTGCACCCAGGAGTCGCCGGGATTGGTGACATTATTCGCGCCGGAGGAATGATTGAGTTCGTATAACGGATCCGCCATTTCCGTGTGGCCGCGCAGTGCGCCCACCAGAAACTCATAGCGGAAGGGCCCGGTAAGCATCGACAGCCCCGGAACACTCAGAGGCTCGATGCGGTTGATCTCAAACGCGTAGAAGTTTTGCGCGTTATTGGAAAACGCCATGCTCGCGCCCTGAGCTGGTCCCAGCCACTGGTCCTGCTTACCGAAAGAAATGACGTGATTCAGGATTTGATAGGAGAGATATGCCTCGAGAAAACGTCCCTGGGTCGCGGTAGAGATGGGTCCCTGAGGAATGGTGGTCTGGTTGTAGACCGCGGTAGTGTTGCCATAAGGGTACGTGCTCGACGGAATGAAGTAGAGCGTACCGTCGATATTCGATAGCTGCTGTGCCAGCGCTGCGGAGTAGCCGGTAGCCGATGATGCACCCTGGAATTCCGCACGCAGATAGATCGCGAATCGTCCCGCAGTGGCGTAGCCGCTGACGCCGGAATAATTGTTGAAGCCCTTCTCATAGGGGCGGCCGTAGTCGTTCACGATGGTTTGCCCCAGGTGGAAGCTGTCATCGAGAGGCGTGCCGCTGATGCTGCGGATCACGCTGTACACCGACTCGATGCGCGTGCCGCCCTGGTGCAGCCCGCAGGGGCCTTCCATGTCGTCGTGCAGCTCGTGGTTGAGCGCGACGTAGATCTGGCGCGCCTCGTTGGCTCCGGGATCGTTCTGATTTTCGGCCTCCTCGATAAGATTCCCGGCATTTTCGAGCATATGCATCAGGCTGGCGCGGGTCCACGGCCGGAGCCCGATATACACGGTATCGACATATCCGAGTGAATAGAGCCGCAGCATGGCCGGGTACACCCAGCTATCGACGGGGATATACGGCGAGCCCAGTTTTGAAGGCTCGCATGGACTAGCCACGGCTGCACTGCTCACCTGTGCGGCGCCATCCGGCGCGGCGGGCTGCTCTGCCAGTAACCGAAAAGATCCGGCGTACACCAGGAGCGCCATTGCGAACACGCAGGTCGTGAAGACGGTCACAAACCATGGCTGGTTCTTGTTCATCATTTCCCTCACTTGATTGTCCTGTTGATTTTATCGCGATGCGATAGTTGGAGAAGGACCGGCGTGGGCTCTGCCGGATGACTCCGCAAGGCGCGCTTTTCGCTTTCGCAACATTCGCGGGGCTGAAAATCCGCTGCGCAGGCAACCGGGAGATTCGGCTTATTTCTCGCCGCCGCGGACGATCCTTAAACGTGTCTTTACGCCGACCGCCGGCGCTCCGCTATAAACCGTCCATGGGTCCAGGTCGCGGGTGGCCACCGATCCCAGGCCCAAAACGGCGCCCTCTCCCACGTTCACGCCCGGCGACACCGATGCCCGCGCGCAGATCCATGAATATGCGCCCAGTCGCATGCTGTACGAGACCATAGGAAAGTCAGGATGGTTGTAATCGTGGGTGGCGCCGCAGATGTAGGCATCCTGCGAGACGATGCAGTGGGACTCTAAATAGATCGGGGAAGGATTGTAAATCTCGGCATGATCAGCCAGGGTGCAACAGTCTTCGCAGATCAGGTTCCAGGGCGCCCATACTTTTCCACTGGGATAAAAGTGGCAACCGGGGCCCATCTTCGCGCCGAAGAGCCGCAACAGCATCGACCGCCAGGCATGCAAAGGAGGCGGCGACGGGCGATAGAAAAACACGTAGACAATCCCCCACAACTGGCGGAGCAGTCTGTACTTCAAACTAAAGGACGGACGGTGATAGGGATTGTCCTCAGCGTGGCCAGCAATCTGATGTATCGTGCGCTCGCGTTCCGGGGTGGTTGCGCTCATACCTGCCCAACATTATTTCGCAAAGCTCGCGCCTCGACAAATACCCAAACTCTGCAGCGGTCGCGAGACCACATGATACTGCGTTCACGCGGCGCGGTCCACGACGTTGGCCAAATACCATTCGTAAGCCTGCTTGATGCCCTCGTCGAAGGACGTTTGCGCGTTCCATCCCAGTGCGTGGAGACGGCTTACATCCATCACTTTGCGGGGCATGCCGTCGGGCTTCGATCGGTCGAAAACAAATGTGCCATTCCAGCCGGCCACCCGCGCAATGCTTTCCGCCAGTTCCAGAATGGTCATGTCGCGCCCGGTGCCGACATTCAGAAAAAGCTCGTCAGAATAATTTTTCAGGACGAAGACGCAGGCGTCGGCCAGATCTTCAGTGAACAGGAACTCGCGTTTCGGGGTTCCGGTTCCCCACAACTCGACAGTGGCACTGCTCGACCTTTTGGCGGCGTGAATCTTCATGATCAGCGCGGCCACGACGTGACCGTTCTCGGCATCGTAACGGTCTCCAGGCCCGAACAGATTGGTCGGCATCACGGAAACGAAATCGCATCCATATTGCCGGCGGAAGGCCGCGCACAGCTTGATTCCGGCAATTTTGGCGATGGCGTACCACTCGTTGGTTGGCTCGAGGGCGCCGGTCAGCAACGCCTCTTCGCGCATGGGCTGCTCGGCCATGCGGGGATAAATGCACGACGATCCCAGAAACAAAAGCTTCTTGACTCCGGCGCTCTTTGCGGCGTGAATGACGTTAGTCTCAATGACCAGGTTCTCGTAGAGAAACTCCGCGGGGCGCGTGGCGTTAGCCATGATGCCGCCCACGGTGGCGGCGGCAAGAAAGACGGCGTCGATCTTCGTGTCTGCCACCCAGCCATGAACGTCGGCCTGGCGCAGAAGGTCGAGGTCGTTGCGGTCTGCCGTGACGATCTCGCAATTCTCGCGCCTGAGCCGCCGCGCAATGGCCGCGCCGGCCATGCCGCGATGACCAGCCACCCAGACGCGCTTTCCCGTCAGGTCGAAACTACTCACGGCCATGCTCCCGGTGCGATTCCTCCGCGACGGCCTTCAGATCCGACTCCACCATGCCAGCGACCAGTTCCGGGAAGCCGACTTTGTGCTGCCATCCGAGAACGCGGTGCGCTTTGGACGGATCGCCCAGCAGCAGATCCACTTCTGTCGGCCTGAAGTAGCGGCTGTCTATCTCCACGAGCGTCTCTCCAGTGGCGGTGTCGATGCCGATTTCGCCGACGCCCTTGCCGCGCCACTCGATCTTGCGGCCGACCCTGGAAAAGGCCAGCTCCACGAACTCGCGCACGCTGTGCGCTTCGCCGGTGGCCAGGACGTAATCGTCCGCCTCCGGCTGCTGCACGATCCGCCACATGCCTTCCACGTAGTCCCGGGCATGACCCCAGTCGCGCCTGGCATCGAGATTACCGATGTGCAGCGTCTTCTGCACGCCCAGGTGAATAGCGGCCACGGCGCGCGTGATCTTGCGGGTAACAAACGTCTCGCCGCGGACCGGGCTTTCGTGATTGAACAGAATTCCATTCGACGCATGAATGCCATACGCCTCGCGGTAGTTCACAGTGATCCAGAAGGCGTACAGCTTGGCCACTCCGTAGGGGCTTCGTGGATAAAAAGGAGTGGATTCATTTTGTGGGACTTCCCGCGCCTTGCCGTAAAGCTCCGAGGTCGACGCCTGATAGAAGCGCGTTTTTTTCGTGAAGCCAAGAATGCGGATCGCCTCCAGAATGCGCAAGGGACCGGTGGCATCGGCATTCGCCGTGTATTCAGGCGTCTCAAAGCTTACTTGCACGTGACTTTGCGCGGCCAAGTTGTAAATCTCATCTGGCTGCACCGACTGAATGATGCGAATCAGATTCGTAGAGTCGGTCATATCTCCGTAATGAATCTGAAAATGTGCGCCGGGAACGTGCGGATCCTGGTACATATGATCGATGCGCGCCGAGTTAAACGAAGACGATCGGCGCTTGATGCCGTGCACAATATAGCCCTTACTCAACAGGAGTTCGGACAAGTAGGCGCCGTCCTGTCCCGTAACACCCGTTACTAACGCAACCTTCGGCATAAATCTTTCCTCGATCCAATAGGCCCGCCACAATGGGTAACGACAGGTGTTAGTTTAGCGCGTAAGACAATATCTTCACCAAATTAGGGCGGCGTCACGGTGTACGCTGCCTCCAGAGCCGATATAGAATTGAGGTGTCTCCTTCACATGGACGGAACAGCAAATAAGCGCGCAATCATCATCGGAGCAGGTCCGGCGGGCTTGACAGCGGCTTATGAGTTGCTGACTCGGGCGGGTATACAGCCGGTTGTTCTCGAAAAAAGCGAATTCATGGGCGGCATTTCGCGGACGGTGAATTACAAGGGTAATCGGATCGATCTCGGTGGCCACCGTTTCTTTTCAAAATCGGACCGTGTTATGGAATGGTGGCTGAAAATGCTGCCGCTGGAGGCGCGAGAAAACGGTCCGGCGACGATCAAATACCATCGTATGGAGCAGGCCATCAAGGCTGGCTCGTCCGGCCCTGACCCTGCCACCGCGGACCGCGTGATGTTGCTGCGAGCACGCAAGTCCAGGATCTATTACCTGCGCCGCTTCTTCGATTACCCGATCTCCCTCAGCAGCAGCACGCTTCTGAATCTTGGAGTATGGCGTGCGTTAAAGATCGGAGCCGGCTATATTCGCAGCACGCTGTTTCCCATCAAGCCGGAAGAGACGCTGGAGCAATTCTTCATCAACCGCTTTGGCGACGAACTTTACAAAACGTTTTTCAAGTCCTACACCGAAAAGGTCTGGGGTGTGCCTTGCAACCAGATCAGCGCTGAGTGGGGCGCCCAGCGCATCAAGGGGCTCTCGGTGTGGGCGATGCTGGCTCACGCCGCGAAGAAACTGTTCAAGCGTGGCAGCAAGAACGTCCGTCAGAAGGACGTTCAGACATCTCTGATCGAACAGTTTCTGTACCCAAAATACGGCCCGGGGCAGATGTGGGACGAGGCTGCGCGCCGCATAAGAGAAATGGGCGGCCAAATTCTCACAGGTTACACATTTGAGCGGATCATGACGGATGGGTGGCAGGTGAAAGCGCTGGAGGCTACTAACTCCGCCACAGGGCGGAAGGAAGTATTCGAAGGCGATTATTTTTTCTCTACGGCACCGGTGAAGCAGATCATGCGCTCGTTTGACGTTGCGCCACCCCAGAACGTGCTAGAGGTATCGGATGGCCTTGTCTACAGAGACTTCATCACCGTGGGCCTGCTGGTTCGCTCGCTGCTTATCAACGAGGCGACGCCGAACGGGAACAAACTGATCGGTGACAACTGGATATATATTCAGGAGCCCGACGTGCTGCTTGGCAGGCTACAGATTTTTAATAACTGGAGCCCGTTCATGGTTGCCGACCCAGCGACCGTGTGGCTGGGCCTGGAGTACTTCTGTAACGAATCGGACGAGCTTTGGAAAATGTCCGATGATCGTATGGTGGCGCTGGCGCGGGAAGAACTTAGCAAAATTGGGATTATCGACAGGGCCGAGGTGATCGATTCAACCGTCCTGCGCATGGAGAAGACTTATCCCGCGTACTTCGGAACTTATGACCGGTTTGCGGAGATCCGCGAGCACGTGGACCGCTACACTAACCTGTATCTCATCGGACGCAACGGCATGCACCGTTATAACAACCAGGACCATTCCATGCTGACGGCGATGATGGCCGTCGACGATATTATTGCCGGCAGCGTGGATAAGTCACGCCTATGGGAAGTCAATACTGAAATGGAATATCACGAAGAGGAAGAGAGTGCCGGCTGAGTGGAGCGCCGGAACGCCGGCCTGTACGATTGAACCCACTGGGGGGCACTCAAAACGAAGAGATACGTCAAACCGCCAACCAGGGCGGCATTCGCGAGAGCATCCAGGAGTAACTGCACCCATGCCGGGGTGACGGCATTCAACAGCCGCGAAAGGAACATTGACCACAGAGAGTACATGGCGCACGCAAAGGTGATGCGGGCGACACGCCGCAGCCGGGAATCGGAATTACTTAGCCATTGCGTCAACTGAGGAATGGTGAAGAGCAGGAACATCAGGCGGTAGTCAAAGTTAGAGCCGAGAAGATACGTCCCAACGTAAATGGATGCACCCATACGAAAGGCATCGATATGCAATTGATGCACTGCGGCATCCTGAGCTTCGCGCGGGCGCGCGGGGAGCAAGACGCAAAGCATGATGATGACGCCGATCACTGCATAACACGCCGTCTTCGATAGAAGAGCACTGTGGAGGAGCCTTTCCAATTCCAGCCAGTTCACCGCGATCCCATAGGAACCCCAATCAGTTGTAGAGGCTGCTGCCCGCACGGCGCGAATTTCGTTGCGCAGCAGTGCGCAATAAGTCCCCACGAAGAGAATGCTGCCCGTTAGAAATTTGAAAAATCTACGCCGGTCCTCCTTAAGGAACACCGCTGCGGCGAAAACCGGGAACAATTTGAGCACGAACGCAAAGGCAATCACGCCAGCGGATGCGGCAGTCGATTTCCTGATGACCATGAGCGAGAGGGCGAGCAGGAAAAAGACGACCAGATCGTTGTTTCCTCTTTCAATGCCTATGAGAACCGCAGGCGAAAAGATGGCGCAGGCCAGCGTCGCGGCGATTGCATAGTTGATTTCTCCCACGAAAAGGAAAATGCCCAAAAAGAAGAGTGAGACAAAGGCCGCTTCAAAATAGATCGTGTCCTTTTGATCGATGCCAAGGTGAAACAGCAATTGCCAAATCCGCGGATAATCCATCAATTCACCTGACGGATGGCGCGGGTTGTAGACCATTGGATCGAATCCCAAGGCATGCGATTCGGCACTCGCAGTGATGACTCGGGCGTCGGAGAAATAGGGAGAAAGCGGATAAATTCCGAGGGAACTCCATGTTCGCTCGTAGCCATGAAAGACAAACGACCCTGCGAGAGCGGCGCAGCCTGCCAGAATGAGAAGTAAGAGCGTAAGCTTCGCGCTAACTCGATTGGATGTTATCGGCATATCTTTCTCGCTGGAAATGGGAGCAACCTTTGCAGGCGCCCAGCTACGCGTGGGGATTCCTTGATGTTCCTTCAAGCCCGGGCCACTCCCGCTGTGCCTGCTCGTACTTTTCCATGGTGCCGATATCGAATACGTAATCGGTGATGGGAAAAGCAAACATCTCCCCGACCAGCTTTGGGAGCACATTGAAGCCAATGTCAGCCGGAACCCACTCGGGAACATGCGCGAGAAGGGCTGGCCCACCGATCAAGATGCCTGAGAATGCCTGGTCGGTCTTCGGGAACTGCGGCTTCTCCACAAAATCAATCACTCTCCCCGATTCGTCTGTGGCGATGATTCCGCATTGCGTTGGATGGGGAGCGCGGTAGGTTCCCAATGTGACTGGAGAGTGGCGTATCCGGTGAAAATCCAAGAGCCGGTCAAAGCGGCAATTCGTCAAAACGTCTGCGTATAAAACCGCGAACTCTTCTTCCGTGGCGACGAAATCGCGATTCACATGCAGAGTCCCGGCGCTGCCCAACAGTTCGGGCTCATGCGCCAGGGTTACGCGCACCGGCCCGCGATAGGCGTCGACGAACTCGCGCACGCGATCGCTGTGCGCGTGCGAGTTCAAAAGAATCTCATCGATACCATACATCGCGCACCATTCGAGCCAGATGGCCAGAAGCGGCGTGCCCTGGATGGGCACCAGGCACTTTGGGATGGTATTGGTCAGCGGCCGCAGCCGCGTCCCCACGCCCGCCGCCTGAAGAAAGCCCTTCATGATTTCCTCGCAGCCGCCGCTGAGAGCGAGCCGGCTTGGCCGCGCATCTTCCAGGCCCACGCAGTTTCAATAATGTGATCGAGATCGGAGTGTTGCGGTCTCCAGCCCAGTTCCGACATCAAGCGCCTGGGACTTGCGCAAAGCACCGCGGGATCGCCGGCGCGGCGACTGCCCTCCCGGATGGAAATTTTGCGGCCGATGATCTTCTCGACGCGCGTATGAACCTCGCGCACGGAAAAGCTTTTGCCCAGTCCGATGTTATAGACCGAAAAGCCGGGCGTATCCATTTTGCCGAGCGCCAGAATGTGCGCCTGCGCGATATCGAGCACGTGAACGTAGTCGCGCACGCAACTGCCATCGGGCGTGGGATAGTCGGAGCCGTAGATAGTGAAGAACTCGCGCTCGCCCACAGCCGCTTCAAACAAGATGGGCAGGATGTGCGTCTCCGGTTCGTGTTCCTCGCCATGCGCAAGCGTCGCGCCTGAAGCATTAAAGTAGCGGAACGCGCAAACGCTGATGCCATAGGCTTTCCCATACCAGGTCAGCAGCCGCTCATAAGCGAGCTTGGTCTCGCCGTATGCATTCACGGGCGCCTTGGGATGGTCCTCCGGGATGGGTACCTCGACAGGATCCCCGTACACCGCGGCAGTAGACGAAAAGATAAAGCGCTTGATCGCGGCATCGCGAACGGCATCGATCAGCGTGGTGGCTGCGACCACGTTGACTTGATAGAAGAGCGCGGGGTTCGTCACTGACTCGGGAATCAGCGCCTTGGCCGCGAAGTGAAACACCGCATCATAGGGCTTCGCGGCAAGCACTTTCCGTATCCCCGCCGCATCGCCAATGTCCAGTTCGAAAAACTCGGCTCCCTGGGGAACCGCTCGGCGATGTCCCGTGGAGAGGTCATCCACGATGGTTACTTCATACCCCTGCCGCAGCAGCTCCTCGGAACAAACGGAACCGACATAACCGGCGCCGCCGGTAACCAGCACTCTTTGCTTCATTGTGACTCCATTGCACTGCGACTGAAATGCACCGGAAAGGCCCCGTTCAATTTACGGTGGCGACCGCGGTCACGGCCAGCGAGGACGTCTGCGCTGCATGCTCTCCCCGATGATGAATGTAGCCGAAGTAGTCTTTGAAATACTTTGTGAATATGTGAAGGACCACGGCATGAATTCCTTCAACCAGTTCATATTCGCCTTTGGGTGTGACGATCATGATCTTCGCGTCGGAGAGGGGATTCAATCTTCCTCCATCGAAGCCGGAGATCCCGATGACCGGCACCTGGTGCGAGCGCGCGAGATCGACAGCGCGAATGATGCTTTCCGAGTTGCCTGAGCTCGAGATCGCGATCAGCACATCGGTATCCTGAATGTAGTTTCCGAGAGGCCCGGCAAACACCATGTCGTATCCGATGTCGTTGGCCCACGCGGTGAGTTCTTCCTCGGTGGTGGGCAGGCGGATGGCCTGGAACCGGCGCTGCTGCTCGCTCAGGTTGTGGCTGAACACGGTCTTGTTGAAGTCCGCTACCCAATGCGTGGCCAACGCCAGCGAGCCGCCATTACCGATGACATAGATGCGGCCGTCACGCTCGAACGCGGCCTGCAGAATGTTCATGGCCTTGGCAATCTCCACCGTAGGGAGATTGCGGAGCAGCGCGATCGCTTTGTCGGAAAACTGCCGGATGTATTCTTCCATTACTGTTCACCTACCTGCTGCCGAGCTTCAGGACTTGATCACACTTTAGATTCCGCCGGAATTGAAGAGCACTTCCCCGCCTGTCTGAACGAAAGCAACGGGAATTTCGCCGGCGCCCTCGAATCCCTCGGTAATCGCGACTTTCTGCAACGCCTCCACGACCCCGGCTCGTCTTTCCACGGGTGCAAGCATCATAATGCAGCCGCCGCCGCCTGCTCCCAGGATCTTGCCGCCCCATGCGCCTTGGCTCATCGCCACTTCGTACAGCGTGTCGATGCCCGGATTTGAGATCGAAGAGGCGAGCTGTTTCTTCAAGGTCCAACCCTCCAGCAGCATCTCGCCGGCACGCTTGAAATCGGATCGGAGAAGCGCTTCCTTGAAGATCGGAACCGAATCCGACATTCGCTTCAGTACCTCGAAATTGCGTTCTGTATTGGCTTTCTGCTCCGTCAAGACCGAGGAGGCATCGCGGGTGGTCCCGAGGAA
>JARLFZ010000026.1 GCA_031296305.1 Occallatibacter sp.
TCTCTGGCCGCGGCACAGTGGTCACGGGCAGGATCGAGCGCGGCAAGGTGAAGGTCGGCGAGGACGTGGAGATCGTGGGCTTCCGCGAGACGCGCAAGACCGTCTGCACCGGCGTCGAGATGTTCAAGAAGCAACTCGACGAAGGCATGGCCGGCGACAACGCAGGCATTCTGCTGCGCGGCACGGCGAAAGAAGATGTGGAGCGCGGCATGGTGTTGGCCAAGCCCGGATCGATCACGCCGCACACCACGTTCAAGGGTACGGTGTACGTGTTGAGCAAGGAAGAGGGCGGACGTCATACGCCGTTCTTCAAGGGCTACCGGCCACAGTTTTACTTCCGCACCACGGACGTAACGGGTGTGGCGGAGTTGCCGGCGGGCGTGGAGATGGTGATGCCTGGCGACAACGTGGAGTTGCAGATTGAGCTGATTACGCCGGTGGCCATGGAAAAGGGTTTGCGCTTTGCCATCCGCGAAGGCGGACGCACGGTGGGCGCGGGCGCGATTAGCGAAATCATTAAGTAAGTGAAGCAAGTGATAAGTGGTTAGTGATTAGTGGTTAGTGAAAAACGTGGCGGGGAGCGGTGAGGCTTCCATGTTGTACGAAGAAACGAACCACTATTCACTAAACACTAATCACTGGAATTTGAAGGGAAGCCAATGGTAGGACAGAGAATTCGCATCCGGTTAAAGGCGTACGACTATCGCGTACTCGACACCTCGACCGGCGAAATTGTGGACACGGCCAAGCGCACCGGAGCAACGGTGGCGGGACCGATTCCTTTGCCGACGATCAAGAACAAATATTGTGTGTTGCGCTCTCCGCACGTGGACAAGAAGTCGCGCGAAGAGTTTGAGATTCGCACGCACAAGCGGCTGATTGACATTCTGGAGCCGACGCAGCAGACAGTGGACGCGCTGATGAAGCTCGATCTGCCCGCCGGCGTGGATGTCGAGATCAAGGCGTTTGAGAAATGAGTGATTAGTGGGTAGTGATTAGTGGATAGAGATTGCTGGACACTAGCCACTCACCACTAACCACTGGTTTTGAACATTCCGGCAGTGCGAGACATGCAAGCTCGCATGATGAGGTGAGGAAAGAAATGGCAGTCACAGGGATTCTGGGAAAAAAGATCGGCATGACGCAGATCTTCGACGAGAAGGGCGACGTGCACCCGATTACGGTGTTGCAGGCCGGCCCCTGCGTGATTACGCAGTTGAAGACGGCGGCGAAAGATGGCTACGACGCCGCACAGATTGGCCTCGTGGAGTTTGTGAAGGCTTCGCGGATGACCAAGCCGCAAGCAGGGCATCTGAAAAAGACCGAAGCTCCGCCGGTAAAGCTGATCAAGGAAGTTGACATCGAAGCCGCAGCGGAAGGCGCAGAAGAGAGCAAGGCCGGCGACCGCGTGCTGGTGGACATTTTCTCGGATGCGAAGTTCGTAGACGTAATTGGCACTTCGAAGGGCCGCGGCTTTGCGGGCGTGGTGCGCCGGCACGGGTTCGCTGGCGGACCCAAGTCGCACGGGCACATGTTCCAGGTACAGGGCTCGATCGGCGCGTCCAGCTTTCCGTCGCGGGTTTTCCCTGGGCAGCGCATGCCGGGCCACATGGGAACCGACCAGGTGACGGTGCGCAATCTGCGCATTCGCGGCATCGATCTCGAAGAGAATTTGCTGATGGTCGAGGGAGCCGTGCCGGGGCACCGCGAAGGTTATGTGCTGATCTCGAAGGCCAAGGCTCCGCCGCGCGAGCGCCGTGGCTTTGCCGGATCGGGCACCTTGGATCCGCTGAAGGCCTCGAAGAAGGCAGTGAAGAAGAAGTAGGACTGGGGAGTCCGGACAGACGCGCTTTGCGGCGCATGAGATTTGAGTCGGAAGGCAACACCATCCGGCGAAAGAAGAAAATGATGGCAAAAGTTGATGTAGTGGATTTAAGCGGCAAGAAGGTGGGCTCGGTGGAGCTGGCCGACGCGGTGTTCGCGCCGGAGCAGGTGAATGAAGCCCTGTTGTGGGAGGCGGTCAAGCACTATCGCGCCTCGCTGCGCCAGGGCACGCACAAGACCAAGAGCCGCACTGAGGTCGCCGGTTCCGGCAAGAAGTTGTGGAAGCAGAAGGGCACGGGCCGGGCGCGTATCGGCTCGGTGCGCTCGCCTCTGTGGCGTCATGGCTACACGGTCCACGGACCAGTGCCGCGCAGCTACGAGTATCCCTTCCCGCGCAAAAAGCTGCTGGGCGCACTGCGCGCAGCACTGGCCGCGAAGCTCGCCGATGGCAAGCTGACCGTGGTCGATTCGCTGGAGATCAAGGAAGGCAAAACCAAGCTCTATCGCGAGGCGCTCAACAAACTCGACGTTACGCGCACGGCGTTGATCGTCGAGAACGGCAAGACGTTGACGCAGTCGCTGGTGCTGGGTGCGCGCAATCTGAAGGGCGTGGAGTTGGTGCTGAACAACGAAGTGCATCCCTACGACCTGCTGCGCTACGAGCGGGCGATCTTCTCGAAGGCGGCCATCGAAACATTGGTCGAGGTTCTCGTGAAGTCCGCATCGAAACGCAAGGCCGCTCACGCCGATGCTGCCAAGGAGGTTGCGTAATGCCGACACTCTATACCGTCATTCGCCGCCCAATCATCACCGAAAAAGGATTGGGCGTGAAAGAAACTGAAGGCACGCTGGTGTTCGACGTTGCGCCCGATGCCTCCAAGACTGAAGTGAAGCAAGCCGTGGAAGCGCTCTTCAAGGTGAAGGTCGCCGCGGTGCGCACCGCCAACGTGCTGGGTAAGGAACGGCGCCGCGGCAAGTTTTCCGGATACAAGCCGGATTGGAAGAAGGCGTACGTGAAGCTGAAGGCCGGCGAAAAGCTGCCGGAGTACGTGAGCAACCTGTAAGACAGCTATTAGCCGTCAGCTTTCTGCCTTCAGTTTTTCATGCGAAGGCGAATGCTGAGGACGAACGCGAAAGTCGAGTTTGAGCAGGACGAGCTGATGGCTGAAAGCTGATGGCTCGTTAAGGAAAAGACGATGGCAATCAAGACATACAGACCGGTCACACCGACGCTGCGGTTTCAGACCTCGCTGACGACCGACGATCTGACGACATCGACGCCGCACAAGCCGCTGCTGACGACGCGCAAGCGCACGGGCGGACGCCGCAACTCGGGCGACCTGACCATCCGCCATCAAGGCGGCGGGCATAAGCAGAAGCTGCGCGCGATCGACTTCAAGCGCGAGAAGTATGGCGTGCCGGGCAAGGTGGCGACAATCGAGTACGATCCCAACCGTTCGGCTCGGATCGCCCTGGTGAACTACGCCGATGGCGAGAAGCGCTACATTTTGCAACCTGTCGGGCTGAAGGTGGGCTCGACGGTCAGCTCCGGTCCCGAGGCCGACATCCTGGTGGGCAACGCGCTGCCGCTCAAGAACATTCCCGCGGGCACGACGGTGCACGCCATCGAGCTGCGTCCGGGCAAGGGCGCACAGATGGCGCGTTCGGCTGGTGCGCAGGCGCAGTTGGTGGCAAAAGAGGGTGAGTACGCTCTGCTCAAGCTGCCCTCCGGCGAAACGCGCAGGGTTCTGGTGGAGTGCATGGCGACCATCGGACAGGTGGGCAACACCGATCACGAGAACATTTCGATCGGCAAGGCGGGCCGCAATCGCTGGATGGGCATCCGGCCCACGAACCGCGGCGTCAGCATGAACCCGGTCGACCATCCGCACGGCGGCGGCGAAGGCAAGACCTCCGGCGGACGCCATCCGGTGACCCCGTGGGGCCAGCCCACACGCGGCTACAAGACGCGCAACAACAAGCGGACCGACGCGATGATTATCAGCCGCCGGGCGAAGTAGAAAAGGTAGGAGCTAAGTTTTATGGGACGTTCGACAAAAAAAGGGCCGTTTGTGGATGCGCACCTGATGGTGAAGGTGGAGGCGCTGAACAAGGCCAACGACAAGAAAGTGATCAAGACGTGGACGCGGCGCTCGACGATCTTTCCCGAGTTCGTAGGCCACACCATCGCGGTACACAACGGCAAGAAGTTTGTTCCCGTGTACGTGACCGAGAACATGGTGGGACACAAGCTGGGCGAGTTCGCGCCGACGCGCACCTTCAAGGGGCACACCGGCGGATCGAAGGCTGCGGAGTCCACGGCCAAGCCGGCGTAAAGGCAGCGATCAGCTGTCAGCTTTCAGCCTTCGGCTTTATCCGGGCTGAGCGGGCAGCGGTGGCAAGGCGGAAATTCGGGGCGCGGGATCAGGAAGTACGCGCCGCAGAGAAGAAGCTGGAAGCTGAGGGCTGAAAGCTTGGGTTTGAGGAAGGCATGAGTATGGCGGTTCAAACAAGGGAATACCGGGCTGAGGCGAGATTCCAGCGCGTGTCGCCGCAGAAGGTGCGGCTGGTGCTGGAGCTGATCAAAGGGCGCGGTGTGCAGGAGGCGCTGGATACGGCGGCCTTCACCAAGAAGCGCATCGCTCCGGTGGTGCACAAGCTGCTGACCTCGGCGATCGACAACGCCAAGTATGTGGCCGGCGAGGAAGGCACCGATCTCGACGTGGACAATCTCTACGTCAAGAATGCGATAGCCAACGACGGCCCGCGCATGAAGCGCATTCGTCCCGCGCCGATGGGGCGGGCATACCGCTATCAGCGCAGGCTCACCCACATTATTCTTTCGGTGGCCGAGCGTGAAGCGAAGTCGGGATTGGTGACCAGGGTGGAGGAGCCGGCAACTGCGCCGGAGCCCGCGAAGACCGCCAAGGCGAAGAAGGGTGCGCCCGCGGCAGAGAAGAAGCCGGCTGTGAAGAAGGACGCAGGGAAGAAGACTGCGCCAGCCAAGACGGCGAAGAAGTCCGAGTAAAAGGTTTTGTGCGTGGCGAAGAATTCGCCACACGGAAGAGGATTTGAGAGGAAAAGTATGGGACAAAAAGTCCATCCTTACGGATTCCGGTTGGGAATCAACAAGCCGTGGCGGTCACGCTGGTTTAGCGAGCGCGAGTACGACAAACTCCTGGTCGAGGACGTAAAGCTGAAGGCGGAGCTGCGCGAGAAGCTGAAGGCGGCCGGCGTGAGCTCGGTTGAGATTGAGCGCCCGGGCAACAAGCTGCGCTTCCTGATCCGCACCGCGCGTCCCGGCATCATCATCGGCCGCAAGGGCGCCGAGATTGAGAAGCTCAAGACCGAGCTCGGCAAGCGCACCAACCGCGACGTGTTCATCGACATCATCGAGGTGAACAAGCCGGAGCTGGACGCGCAACTGGTGAGCGAGAACATTGCGCTGCAGCTCGAAAAGCGCGTCAGTTTCCGCCGCGCCATGCGCAAAAGCGTCGATTCGGCGCTGCGCTTCGGATGCAAGGGCATCAAGGTGCGCGTTTCGGGCCGGCTGAACGGCAACGAAATCGCGCGCTCCGAGTGGTATTTACAGGGGCGTTTGCCGCTGCACACGCTGCGCGCCGATATCGACTACGGCTTCACCGAAGCCAATACGACTTACGGTGTAATCGGCGTGAAGGTGTGGATCTATCGCGGCGACATTTACGAGCAGAAGCGCCGCCAGGTTCCGCCGGTTGGGAAGACGGCGTTTTAAGAGCAGTTGATAGTTCACAGTTCGTAGTTCGCAGCAAGGATGGATCGCTGATCGGGCAAGCTGAACTGAGAACTACGAACTCAGAACTGTGAACTGTTGTTGAGGGTTTCGTTATGTTGATGCCGAAGAAAGTGAAGTTCCGGAAGCAGCAGAAGGGCAAGCGCCGCGGCAAAGCGTGGCGCGGTTCCTCGCTGTCGTTCGGTGAGTATGGCTTGAAGGTGATGGAGTGCGGTTACATCACTGACCGGCAGATCGAGGCCAGCCGTATTGCGATGACGCGTTTCATTAAGCGCGGCGGCAAGATTTGGCTGCGCCTGTTCCCGGACAAGCCGATTACCAAGAAGCCGGCCGAAGTCCGCATGGGTTCGGGCAAGGGCGCGCTGGACCATTGGGTTGCCGTAGTCAAGCCGGGCAAGATCCTGTTTGAGATGGAAGGCGTGACGCCGGAGCTTGCGGCCGAGGCCATGCGCCTGGCGTCGCACAAGCTGCCGCTCAGGACCAAGTTCGTGATGCGGCCCGGAGCGGAGAAGACGACTGCGAAAGCAGCGGCGGAGTAGGAAAGCAGCGTTTAGCTATTGGCTAATCTGCGGCAGGGAAAGATTCAGGCGACGGCTGGGCTCATTGGCCGGAGCAGGACAAAGCTAAAGGCTGAGAGCTGATAGCCAGGAGTTTTAAGAAATGGAATTCGCAAAGATTCGGAATTTGAGCGACGACGAGCTCAAGCACCAGGAGAAGACCTCCGCGGAGCAGCTCTTCCGGCTTCGCTTCCAGGTTTCGCTGGGGCAGAATGACGGAGTGAAGAAGCTGCGGCTGCTGCGCAAGGAGATTGCGCAGATCAAGACCGTGGCACGGGAGCGCGAGCTGGGCATTCACGGCGAAAGCCAGGAAGCGAAACCGGCCGCCGAAGCCAAGGCAGTAAAGGCGGAAGAGCCCGTTCCGACAGTGAAAGCCAAAGCGCCGAAGGCGACAAAGAAGGCCACTCCGAAAACCGCTGCGGCGGCGAAGACCAAGACAGCGAAAGTGAAGGAGACCGGCAAATGACGGCGACCGAGAAAACAGCGGCGGCGGCAGCGCCAACGTCGCGACGCAATGAGAAGGTTGGGCAGGTGGTTTCCACCAAGATGCAGAAGACCATTGTGGTCGCGGTGGAGATGCGCAAACCTCATCTCAAGTACAAGAAGATCATGCGCACGACCAAGAAGTTTTACGCCCACGACGAGCAGAGTTCGGCGCGCATGGGTGACGTAGTGCGCATCCGCGAGACGCGTCCGCTGAGCAAGCTGAAGCGGTGGTCGCTTGAAGAGATTGTGCGGCGGTCGGCGCTGGGCCAGCTTGAAGACGCCGTGCTTCCGGGCGAAGCAGTTCCCGCCGAGAAGTAAGGCTGCCGAGAGGAGAAAGATACCATGGCTGTGCAAATGAGAACCATGCTCGCGGTGGCCGACAACTCCGGCGCACGCAAGCTGCAAGTGATTCTGCCGTTAGGCGGCGGATTAGGCGCGAAGGCCGGATTGGGCGACATCGTGACAGCGGCGGTGAAGGAAGCTTCCCCCGACGGCACGGTGAAGAAGGGCAAGGTGGTGAAGGCGGTGATCGTGCGCACGCGCAAGGAGCATCGGCGTCGCGACGGCACTTACATCCGCTTTGACGAGAACGCGGCGGTAGTGATCTCGGACGATCACGAGCCGGTAGGCACGCGCGTCTTCGGACCCGTGGCCCGCGAACTGCGCGAGAAGAAGTTTTTGAAGATTGTGTCTTTGGCGCCTGAGGTTGTTTAGGCGGATGCAAGTTCACAGTTCGTAGTTCACAGGAACTACGCGACGAACTGAGAACTAAGAACTACGAACTGTTTCGGAGAAACGAATGCCGAGTTTGATGATTCATCGCAACGATACGGTCAAGGTGCTAGCCGGCACGGACCGGGGCAAGACAGGCCGTGTGCTGCGTGTCTTCCCCGACAAGGGCACGGTGCTGGTGGAGCATGTGCGCGTGGTCAAGAAGACGGTCTCGAGCAAGCGCGGCCAGCGGACCAAGGGCGGCATCGCCGAGCAGGAGTCGCCGATCAGCGTTTCGAACGTTGTGTTGGTTTGCCCCAGCTGCGGCGACGCGCGCGTGGGCCACAGGGTCGAAGGCGACACGCGTCTGCGGATTTGCAAGAAGTGCGGGCAGGAGCTGCCCACGAAAAAGTGATCAGTGGCTAGTGATTAGTGGTTAGTTTTGTCCGTGCAGGTGAGATCGAATCTGGTTGCGATTGGGTTTGTCTAACCACTAACCACTAAGAACTAAGCACTAAATTGAGTTCCTTCCGAAACGGTAAACGGTCGCCGCGTCGACCAACCCGAGAGCCGGAAGAAAGAGAGCAGAGAGATGGCGGCAAGGTTGAAAGAGAAGTACCACAAGGAAATCAAGCAGGCGCTCCAGAAGGAGCTCGGGCTTGAGAACCACATGGCGGTGCCACAGCTCAAAAAGATCGTGATCAACATGGGTTTGGGCGAGGCCACACAGAACTCGAAGCTGCTGGATCCGCTGGTGGCCGATCTGGCGCACATCGCCGGCCAGAAGCCGGTGACCACGAAGGCGAAGAAGTCGATTGCGGCCTTCAAAGTGCGCGAGGGCAATGCCATCGGCGCCATGGTAACTCTGCGTTCCGACAAGGCGTACGAGTTTCTCGATCGCCTGGTCTCGGTGGCGCTGCCGCGCGTGCGCGACTTCCGCGGCGTGTCGACGAAAAGTTTTGACGGGCGCGGCAATTACACGCTCGGCCTGCGCGACCAGTTGATCTTTCCGGAGATCGACTACGCGAAGGTGGAAAAGCTGAAAGGCATGAACATTACGATTGTGACCACGGCGAAGGACGACAACCAGGCGCGTGCGCTGCTCAAGCATTTCGGCATGCCCTTCCGCCAGGGCGCGTAAGGACAGTTCGTAGTTCGCAGTTCGCAGCAAGAGAGCCGGCGATTGAAGCACTGAGAACTATGAACTAAGAACTGTGAACTTTTGAGGAATCTATGGCAACTACTGCAAAAAGAGTGAAGGACGCGCGGAAGCCGAAGTTTTCGAGCCGCAAGCACAATCGCTGCCAACTCTGCGGGCGGCCGCGGGGTTTCCTGCGCAAGTTCGGCATCTGCCGTTTGTGTTTTAGGTCGCTGGCGCTAAAAGGCGAGATTCCCGGCGTCAACAAGTCGAGCTGGTAAAAAATCAGGGATCAGGTTTCAGGTTTCAGGTGTCAGTTGAAGCAGCGACGTGCAGCACGATCAACTGAGACCTGAAACCTGGCACCTGAAACCTGGAACAACATTCCCGCAGGTTCCCGCCATGTAAGCGGCGGGCGAACGGGGGATGAAGGAGAAGGAATGAGTCTGACCGATCCAGTAGCAGATTTTCTGGCGCGAATCCGGAATGCGATCCGGGCGCGTCATCAGAAGCTCGATGTACCGGCTTCGAAGTTGAAGGCCGAGATTGCCCGCATCCTCAAGGAAGAGGGCTACATCTCGAACTACAAGGTCCAGGATGAGGAAGGCAAGCTGGTGCTGCGCGTGTATCTGAAGTACGGCGGCACAGAAGCGGCCATTCGCGACTTGGCGCGCATCTCGCGCCCCGGCTGCCGTGTGTATGTTGGCCGCGACGAGATCAAGCGCGTGCAGGGGGGCCTCGGCATTGCGATTTTGACCACGCCCAAGGGCGTGATGACGGGCCGCCAGGCGCGCCGCGAGGGTGTAGGCGGCGAGTTGCTGTGCGAAGTGTGGTAAAGGCAGTTCAGAGTTCACAGTTGGGCTGCGATGGATTCGAGTTCAAGACTGTGAACTGAGAACTACGAACTGCGAACTGTTTTTCAGGCTGCAGTGGAACGATGGCGCGTTGCAACTGATCACTGAACACCGATCACGGTCAACGGCTTTTCGGGACTCGCAAGCCAAGAAGGAATTTGAAGAATGTCGCGCATTGGAAAGAAACCGATCCCGCTGCCTGCGGGCGTGAAGTACACGGTCGATGGCAACACCGTATTGGTGGAAGGCCCCAAGGGCAAGGTTACGGCGCTGATCGCCGACGGCATCACGCTGAAAACGAAGGATGGAATCCTGGAGATCGAGCGCGCGAGCGAAGATAAGGCTGCCGTGCACGGATTGACGCGCGCGCTGGTAAACAACGCGGTGCAGGGCGTGACCAAGGGATGGACCAGGGACTTGGATATCGTAGGCATCGGCTATCGCGCCGAGTTGAAGGGCAAGGGCACAGTGGTGTTTACGCTGGGCTACTCGCATGCCATCGAGTTTCCGCTGCCGACGGGCATTGAAGTGGCCATCGATCCCAAGCAGACGCACCTGACCGTCTCTGGCGTCGACCGGCAGAAGGTGGGCCAGGTGGCGGCAGACATGCGGTCGTTGCGCAAGCCGGATCCGTACAAGAACAAGGGTGTGCGCTACTCCGACGAGCGGCTGAAGAAGAAGGCTGGCAAGACCGGAGCGAAGTAAGGCGGCTAGAAGCTAGTAGCTGCATTTAAATCCGAACGGGGCCGCGAGGCGGTTCCGCTGATAGGTGAGAGAAGACCATGATTACGCAGACCAAGAGAAATGAGATTCGCCAGCGCATTCACTCGCGCATCCGCGAGAAGCTCTCGGGGACGACCGTGCGGCCGCGGCTGAACGTGTACCGTTCGCTCAACCACATTTATGCGCAGGTGATCGACGACCAGAAGGGCGAGACGCTGGTCTCGGCCTCGACGCTGCAGGCGAAGTCGAAGACCGGCGGCAACGTAGCGGCGGCAAAGGAGATCGGCAAGACGATCGCCGAGCAGGCCGTGGCCAAGGGCATCAAGAAGGTGGTCTTCGATCGCGGCGGCTATCTCTATCACGGCCGCGTGAAGGCGCTCGCCGATGCGGCGCGCGAAGCGGGACTGGAATTCTAAAAGCAGTGGTCAGTTCTCAGTGATCAGTTTGTTGCTGCCGGGTTTGCCTGAGTTCTGATAACTGATAACGGACAACTGATAACGGACTGACGAGAGAGCAAATGACAATGTTGATGAAGAAACTCGATGCCAACCAGTACAACCTGAAGGATCAGGTGGTGGCCATCAATCGCGTCACCAAGGTAGTAAAGGGCGGCAAGAACATGTCGTTTGCCGCGCTTGTGGTGGTGGGCGACGCCGCTTCGGGTGTGGTGGGCTACGGATCGGGCAAGGCCAAAGAGGTCCCCATGGCGATTCGTAAGGGAATCGAGTCAGCCAAGAAGAACCTGGTGAGGGTGAACCTGACCGCGACCACGATTCCGCACCAGGTGCTGGGCCGCTACGGCTCGGGGCAGGTGCTTCTGAAGCCGGCGCCGGAAGGCACGGGCGTGATTGCCGGAGGCGCGGTGCGCGCGGTGATGACTTCGGTGGGAGTGCAAAACGTGCTGACCAAGAGCATCGGCTCGCCGAACCCGCACAACGTGATCAAGGCTACGTTCGATGCGCTGGCGCAGTTGCGCGACCGGGCCGAAGTGGCCACGGCGCGCGGCAAGCAAGTGGAGGATCTGTGATGGCCGAAACCAAGAAGATTCGCATTCAGTACTACCGTTCCAAGATCGCCACACCCACCAAGCACAAGCTGGTGGTGAAGGGGCTGGGCTTTACGCGTCTCAACCAGATCGTCGAGCGCGTGGATAATGAATCCGTTCGCGGCATGGTGAAGGCGATACCGCACCTGGTCCGCATTTTGGAGAATTAGGCTTCGCAAGCTTCTAGCCACTAGCTTCTAGCTCCTGGCTTTTCGCGCTGGGCAAGAAGATTTTGGCAATGGCAAGATGAGCTAGAGGCTAGGAGCTAGAAGCTGTTCTAACAACGCGAGTCGGATGGCGAATCAATACCATCCGGCGTTATAGCGAGGAGAATATGGCAAAGAATCTATCGAATTTGCGCGCGCCACGGAAGGCTAACACGGGGCGCAAGCGTGTTGGCCGGGGCATGGGATCCGGCATGGGCAAGACCTCGGCCCGCGGCCACAAGGGCCAGGGATCGCGAACCGGTTCGAGCCTGATGCGCGGCTTTGAAGGCGGCCAGATGCCGCTGCACCGCCGCCTCCCCAAGCGCGGATTTACCAACATCTTCCGTACCGAATACACGGTTGTGAACCTGGACCGCATTGCGGAGCTGGGCGTGGCCGAGATCGGCCTCGACGATTACCGCAAGCTGGGGCTGGCCTCGAGCAAAAAGGCGCTGATCAAAATCCTGGGTTCGGGCGAACTCACGACCGCGGTCACAATCCACGCGCACAAGTTTTCCAAGTCGGCGGCGGAAAAGATCGAGAAAGCCGGCGGCAAGGCCGTGGTTCTGGGCGGCGAAACGGCTCCTGCGGCAGCATAGTTTCCAGTGGTTAGTGTTCAGTGGTTAGTGTTCAGTCGCTTACGTGTCGCACGAGCGCCGCGCATCACCCAGATGGGTCTGATCGCCAACCACTAATCACTAACCACTAACCACTAACCACTAATCGCTGTTCTGTGACGTAACGCACGTCCGCGGTTCCCTCGGGTTGGGTAGTCTGAGAACACCAGGGAACGCCGGGTAAGATGGGATCAAAGCACGATTCAAGGCACGAATTGGCCGGCGCTGCGAGGCGCCTGAAGCGGATAACCCGATATGCTTGAGAAATTTCTCAATATCTTCCGGATTCCCGACCTGCGCAAGCGGGTGCTTTTCACCCTGGGCATTTTGGCCGTCTACCGTCTGGGCGCGTGGATCCCTACGCCCGGCGTGAACTCGAACCAGCTCGAAATCATGTTCAACCAGCAGACCGGATCCATGTTCGGCCTGATGGACCTGTTCAGCGGCGGCACATTGCGCCGCATGACGATCTTCGCGCTGGGCATTATGCCCTACATCACTGCGTCGATCATCTTCCAGCTTTTGACCGTGGTGTACGAGCCGCTGGCGCGCATCCAGAAGGAAGGCGAACTGGGCCGGCGCAAGATCACGCAGTGGACGCGCTACATGACAGTGGTCCTGGGCGCGTTGCAGTCGATCGGCATCGCAGCCATTCTCACCAAGCAGGGACTGGTGCTGTATCCGGGCCCGAGCTTCATTCTGCTCACCGTAGTCACGCTCACGGCAGGCACTGCCTTCATCATGTGGCTGGGCGAACAGATTACCGACCGTGGCATCGGCAACGGCATGAGCCTGCTGATTTTTACCGGCATTGTGGCCGGCCTGCCCCGCGGCGTCATCGACTTGGTGCAGAAGGTGCAGACCGAAGCCTGGGGACCGATGTCATTCGTGGTGGCTCTGATGCTGGTGGCCGGCATGGCCGCAGTGGTAGGCTTCATCGTCTTTGTGGAGCGCAGCGAGCGGCGCATTCCCATCCAGAGCGCGCGGCGCATTGTGGGCCGGCGCATGATGGGCGGCCAGTCCAGCCACCTGCCTTTGAAGGTGAACTCCGGCGGCGTGATGCCGATCATCTTCGCCAGCTCCATTCTCTCGGCGCCTTTGCTCTTCGGCCAGGTGGATTGGGTGCAGAACAACCGTTTCCTCCAGCCCCTCCTGCTGGCGCTCACACCGGGCTATCCGTGGTATGAGCTGTTGAACGTCCTGGCGATCATCTTTTTCGCGTATTTCTACGTGTCGATCGTGATGCGTCCGGACGACATTGCCGATAACTTCCGCAAGTCGGGATCGTTCATTCCCGGCATTCGGCCCGGCAAGCGTACCAGCGACTTTATCAACGACATCCTGACGCGCATTACACTGGTCGGCGCGCTCTATCTGATTGTGGTCCAGATGATCCCGACCTTCCTCTTATCGGGCATCCGTTTTGACAAGATTTTTCTTATCGGGAGGTTTTTCGAGAATCTTCCTAACTGGATGATTCACGGAATGAACGTGAACTTCTACTTTGGCGGCACCTCTCTGCTCATCGTGGTGGGTGTGGCCATGGATACGGTCAACCAGATCGAATCGCAGCTGATCATGCGTCACTATGACGGCTTTTCCCCTCGTTCCGGTCGCATACGCGGAAGGAAAACCTGGTAATGTCTTCATCAGTTTCATCTGGTGTTTCAATGCAGAGTGGCCGGGACACGGAAACCAAAACCGTACCCGGCCCGATTCTTTTGCTGGGAGCTCCCGGCGTGGGCAAGGGGACGCAGGCCAAGGAACTGATCAAGACCTGGAACATTCCCCAGATCTCGACGGGCGACCTGCTAAGGGCCAACGTGGCTAAGGGCACCAAGCTGGGCATGATAGCCAAACAGATCATGGGCCGAGGCGAACTGGTACCGGATTCCCTGGTCAACGAAATGGTGGCCTTGCGCCTCCTGGAGCCGGATACGGCCACGGGTTACATTCTGGACGGGTTCCCCCGGACCCTGGTTCAGGCCAACTGGCTGGACGGGCGTCTGGCGGCTCAACCGGAGGCCCTGCCGCTGGTTGCCGTCAGCATCCAAGTGAACTATAATCAGTTATTGCGGCGCATTACGGGGCGCCGGAGTTGTCCTGTCTGCCAGACCATCTACAACGTGTTTATGCATCCTCCCCAACGGGATGGATTCTGCGATGTAGAAGGTGCAGCGCTGATCCAGCGAGCCGATGACACGGAAGAGGTCTTCAAGGAGCGCATGCGCGCTTATGCGGCCCTCACCGCGCCTGTTGTCGAGCACTACCGGGCTCTGGGACGATTTGCGGAAGTGGATGGAGACCGGCCGATCGCTACGATCGCTGCCGGTATCGTTGCCGCCGTTGAGCGGTTGCGCCATACGGCGTAACCATCGGGGCGGGTTTGTGCGTATGAAGCAGTTCTTGGTTTGAGGTTTTTAGTTCACAGAGCTTCGCTGCTGAACGAGACTGACGACTGTGGACTGAGAACTGAGAACTGTCGCGTGGCTGTGGTATTGAAGTCATCCCAGGAGATCGAAAAAATGCGCCGCGCCGGGCAGGTAACGCGCGAGGTGCTGGAATTGGTGCGCAGCAAGGTGAAGCCGGGCGCCACCACGTTCGATCTTGAGAAAGCCGCCGAAGCGCGGTTGAAGGCGCTGGGCGTGAAGGCAGCTTTCAAGGGATATCACGGGTATCCCTGCGTGCTGTGCACCTCGGTCAACAGCGAGGTGGTGCACGGAATTCCGTCGCCCAAGCGGGTCCTGAAAGAAGGGGACATCGTTTCGGTGGACTTCGGTGTCGTGGTGGACGGCTACTACGGCGACGCGGCGATCACGGTGCCTGTGGGCACCATTGATGAGAAGGCCGCACGGCTGCTGAAGACGACCGAAGAGTCGCTCAAGGCAGGCATTGCGGCGGTTCGTCCTGGGGCGACCCTGGGCGATGTGGGATCCGCGGTGCAGAAGGTAGTCGAAGGACAGGGATTTTCCGTGGTGCGCGATTTTGTTGGCCACGGCATCGGCGTGCATATGCACGAAGATCCGCAGGTGCCGAACTTTGGCGAAGCGGGCCAGGGCATGAAGCTGAAGACGGGCATGGTGATCGCGATTGAGCCCATGGTGAACGCCGGCAAGCCCGATGTGAAGGTGCTGGACGACGGCTGGACGGCCGTGGCGGCCGATGGCAGCATGAGCGCTCATTTTGAGCAGACCGTTGCGGTGACCGCAACCGGAGTGAGAATTTTGACCGAGTAGCAATACTCTGGTCCAAAAGGCAAAGGCGCGTGAGCGCCAAAAGGCAAAGGCGCGTGAGCGCCAGAAGTGGACACTGATTGTCAAAGGAAGATGCGATTGAGGTCATGGCAGTTGTCCTGGAGACGCTGCCCAACGCCATGTTCAAGGTCAAGCTCGAGAACAACCACGAGGTTTTGGCCCATGTCTCGGGAAGGATGCGCAAGAACTTCATCCGGATCCTGCCCGGCGACCGCGTGGCGGTGGAGCTAAGTCCATACGACCTGAATCGCGGCCGAATCGTGTACAGATACAAGTGATGAGTGGTTAGTGATTAGTGGTTAGTAAGATCGCCCACTCCCCACTAATCACTACCCACTAACCACTGTTTTTAAGCGCAAAGAAGGGTAACAAAGGCAATGAAGGTCCGGGCATCAGTTAAGAAGATTTGCGTGAAGTGCAAGGTGATTACGCGCAAGGGTGTAGTGCGGGTCATCTGCGAGAACGCGAAGCACAAGCAGCGCCAGGGATAAGCAAGGCCTGGCAGGAACGGGAACTTCCACGAAAGTGTTTAGTGGATAGTGACTGGTGGTTAGAAATGCAGTTTGTATGCGCAACAAATATTTCTCACCACTAACCACTTATCACTAACTACTTTCAAGAGGCTAGTTAGCCGGAGTCAAGGCTTGCGATGAACCTCGGAAGGCGCTCCCAAAAACCCGTGCGAACCGGTTGAGGCCGGGGGCACACAACCCGAAGCAGCAGAGGAATCAGAATGGCACGTATTGCTGGCGTCGATCTGCCCCGCAACAAGCAGGCTAGGATCGCGCTCACTTACATCTTCGGCATCGGCCAGCCTCGCGCGCTCAAGATTCTGGAGAAGGCGAATGTTGACGCCTTCAAGAAGATCCAGGATCTGGGCGAGGACGAGGTGAACCGCATCCGCCAGGTAATTGAGGATCAGGGTGACGTCGAAGGCGACCTGCGCAAGGACGTCTCGATGCACATCAAGCGCCTCATCGACATTCAGAGCTATCGCGGCCTGCGCCACAGGAAGTCCCTGCCCGTGCGCGGCCAGCGTACCCACACCAATGCCCGCACTCGCAAGGGCCCGCGCAAGGGCACGATTGCCGGCAAGAAGAAAGCGAGTGCGAAGACCTAATGGCGAAACCAGAACAGAAGGCCGAAGCCGGCAAAAAGGGCAAGACCAAAAAGTTCAAGAAGCGCGAGCGCAAGAATGTGCCGTACGGCATTGCGCACATTCAGGCCTCGTTCAACAACACTATCGTTACCATCACCGACCAGATGGGCAACACGCTGAGCTGGAAGAGCTCGGGCTCTCTGGGCTTCCGTGGTTCGCGCAAGGGTACGCCCTTCGCGGCGCAGCAGGCGGCTTCAAACGCTGCCGGCATGGCGCGCGACCACGGCGTGCGCACGGTGGATGTACGCGTCGCCGGTCCGGGTTCGGGCCGCGAATCGGCCATCCGCGCGCTGGCCGCCGCGGGCATCGAAGTCAAAACCATCCGCGACGTAACGCCGGTGCCGCATAACGGCTGCCGTCCGCCGAAAAGACGCCGCGTCTAAGACGCGACGGGGACTGAGGGACTAGGGACTAAGGGACTAAGAACAGAGCATCGCGGTTTTAGTCCCTTAGTCCCGAGTCCCTAAGTCCCTCTTAACAACATGGGCCGGGACGAAGTCCCCCGAGGACGTAAACCGGCCGTCATCCGAAGTCAGGAGAAGAAATGGCACGTTATACCGGACCAGTTTGCCGCCTTTGCCGCCGCGAAGGCACCAAGTTATTTTTGAAGGGCACCAAGTGCCTCTCGGACCGCTGTCCGCTGGAGAAGCGCAACTTCCCGCCGGGACAGCACGGCAAGGACCGCAAGGCCAAGATCGTGGGCTACGGCCTGCAACTGCATGAAAAGCAGAAGGCCAAGCGCATGTACTTCACGCTCGAGGGCCAATTCCGCGAATACTACGAGAAGGCTAACCGCGCGCAAGGCGTGACCGGCGAATTGCTGATCCAGCAGCTCGAACGGCGCCTCGACAACGTGGCCTTCCGACTGGGCTTCGCCATTTCGCGCCGTCAAGCGCGGCAAGTGGTACGTCACGGGCACGTGACCGTGAACGGCCGCAAGGTGAACATTCCTTCGTACCAGGTGAGCGTGGGCGACGAAATCGCCATCCGCGACAGCGCCAAGAAGCTGATCATCGTGGAGCAGGCTACGCAGTACGCTGCGCAGAACCCCGTTCCCGCCTGGCTGGAAGCGAACTTTGAAAGCATGTCCGGGCGCGTACTGCAGTTGCCCAAGCGCGCGGATGTCAACCTGCCGATCAACGAACAGTTGATCGTCGAGCTGTACTCGAAGTAACAGCTATCAGCTCTCAGCTGTCAGCTTTCAGCTTTTTTCGTGGGAGACTTGGACGTAGAGTTCATCCGCGAACGGAGCTGATAGCTGACGGCTGAAAGCTGAAAGCTGCATTTCAAACCAAGGAGAACTTGCGCGGCCGCCGCAAAATGCATCGCGACGTACACGCCGCGCGGGAAAAGAGAGATACGTATGTTGTGGAGAGGATTCCAGAAACCGAAGCGCCTTGCGGTCGATGCCGAGACGCTTACAGACACTTTCGGAAAGTTCAGCGCCCAGCCTTTTGAGCGGGGCTTTGGCACCACCATCGGCAACGCCCTGCGCCGCACGCTGCTCAGTTCCATTGAAGGCGCTGCCGTCACCGCCGTTCGCATCGAAGGCGTGCTGCACGAGTTCCAGTCCATCACCGGCGTGGTTGAAGACGCGACCGACATCATTCTCAACCTCAAGCAGATTCCCTTCAAGCTTGCGGGCGAAGGCCCCAAGGCGCTCTACCTGCGCGCCGACCAGCCGGGCGTCGTCACCAGCGGCATGATCGAGGCCGACGGCGACGTCGATATCCTCGACAAGAATGTCTACATCGCCACGCTCTCTGAAGGCGGCAAGCTCGACATGGAGATGCGTCTCAAGCGCGGCCGCGGCTACGTCTCGGCCGACAAGAACTTCGACGCCGACCTCGGGCTCGGGTTCATTCCCGTGGATTCCGTACACTCACCGGTGCGTCGCGTCAATTATGTAGTTGATGCTGCCCGCCTCGGTCAGATCACCGACTATGACAAGCTGACTCTCGAAGTGTGGACCAACGGAGCCGTGCTGCCTGCCGATGCCATCGGCCTGGCCGCCAAGCTGCTCAAGGACCACATGAACATCTTCATCAACTTCGAAGAAGAGATTGAGGCGGAATCGCGCGGCGAAGAAGGCCGCATGCTGCTACGCAACGATAACCTCAATCGCTCGGTCGAAGAGCTAGAGCTTTCTGTCAGGAGTTACAACTGCCTGAAGAACGCCAACATTCAGACCATTGGCGAGCTGGTGCAGAAGACCGAAGCCGAGATGCTCAAGACCAAGAACTTCGGCCGCAAGAGCCTGAACGAGATCAAGGAAATCCTGGCGCAGATGGGTCTGTCGCTGGGTATGAAGATCGACGAGCAGGGCAACGCAGTGCCTGGGCCAACCAGCATTCCGCCGCAGACCGCGCTGGCCGCGGGCTTTGGCCGTTACGACGAGGAAGAAGAGCCGCTTGACTCGGTGGATCTGCAGTTGCCTACCGAGACGGAGAAATACTAAAAGCAGGGATCAGGGGTCAGGTTTCAGGGATCAGGGAAAAGCCGCTTAGCCCATCACTGACACCTGAAACCTGACACCTGAAACCTGTTACCGAAATCTTTTACCGAAGAGAGAGTTTGTTATGCGCCATCGCAATGCAGGATTCAAGCTCGGACGTAATACCAGTCATCGCAATGCACTCTTGCGCAATCTGACTACGTCCGTTATCGAAGAAGACCGCGTGGAGACCACCGTGGCGAAGGCCAAGGCGGTTCGTCCGCACGTGGAAAAGATGATCACCCTGGGCAAGAAGGGCGATCTGCACTCGCGCCGTCAGGCGCACTCCTTCCTCCGCACCGACGATGCCGTCAAGCGGCTGTTTGAAGTCGTGGCTCCGCGCTACGGCGACCGCAACGGCGGCTATCTGCGCATCGTTCGCACCGGCTTCCAGCAGGGCGACGGCGCCGAAAAGGCGTTCATCGAATTGCTGGGCGCGGAAAAGCAGCTCGAAGTGAAGCGCCAGAAGCGTGCCGACCTGAAGGCCAAGAAGCGCGCCGAGCTAGAAAAGCAGCTCGAAGAGCAGAAGAAGGAAGCAGCAGAAGAACCCAAGGGCGGCGAAGAGGCCGCGTAAGCAGCCGCAGTCCGGTAAACTTCATCGATCTACACCAAATATCACGCGGGCAACATCCCTATCCGGGATGTGCCCGCGTTTGTTTTTGGGGGAATGTGGAGATACCCATCTGCCGCCGCCCACCGCTAGCAGGCTGGTTGTGCGTGCCGGAAGGACCGCAGATACAGCCATGCGATTCCGATCATGGCCGCGGCGCCGCAACAATCAAGCAGCACGTCATAAGGAGAGCCGGTGCGATTGGGCAGGAAGGTTTGGTGCCACTCATCCGAGCTGGCTACCAGCGCCGTTCCGAGCAGCGCCAGTCCTGCCTGGGAGAGAAATTGCGAGTGAAGCTGCGTGCGAGGCAGAGTCATGCGCCAGGCGCGCAGCCATGCCAATCCCAGCGCTCCGTAGCCCAGGAAGTGGCCCGACTTGCGAAGCAGACGATGGACAAGATCCCATGTGGCATCGCTCAACTGGCCAAAGAGCAGTTGCACGACCCAGCGCAGGGGATGCGAGGTGCGGTCGCTGCCGAAGGCCGGAGTCGACTCGACGGTGATCAAGGCGATGCCCACAACCACCGGCAACCATGCGCTGATCCAGAACCGGGTTCCTCGCGGATAGGTCCTCGTCCGCGGGGTGGAGAACCGAAGCCCGCGCCGCTTACTCGACATGGTAGTTGGGAGCCTCGCGCGTGATGATCACATCGTGCACGTGACTCTCGCGCAACCCGGCGCCGGAGATGCGCACAAACTTCGCCTTCTCCTGCAGCTCCGCGATCGTTCCGCAACCCAGGTAGCCCATCCCCGAACGGAGACCGCCAACCAGTTGGAAGACCATGGCCTCAAGCGGTCCACGATAGGGAACGCGCCCCTCAATACCTTCGGGAACGAACTTGGCCAGGCGGTTTTCATTGGCGCGCTCGCGCTGCACCACGTCCCCGGCTTCGCTGTTGGGACCCCCCAGATCGGATGAGCCCTGGAAGTAGCGCTCACCCGAACCCTGGCTCATGGCGGTCAGCGATCCCATGCCGCGATAGGTCTTGAAACTGCGCCCCTGGTAGAGAATGGTTTCGCCGGGGCTCTCGTCCACGCCCGCAAAGAGCGAGCCGATCATCACCGAGCTTGCGCCGGCGGCAATGGCCTTGGTGATTTCGCCGGAGTACTTAATGCCGCCGTCAGCAATCACGGGAATGCCGTGCTTGAGCGCGGCGCGGTAAGCTTCGGCAATGGCGGTTATCTGCGGCATGCCTGCGCCGGTGACCATACGCGTCGTACAGATCGATCCCGGACCGATGCCAACTTTGATGGCGTCGGCGCCCGCGTCGATCAGCGCCATGGCTCCCTCATAAGTGGCCACGTTGCCGGCCAGCAGGGCCACGTCGCCGAAGCGCTTCTTCACCTCGCGCACCGCATCGAGCACGCGCGAGGAGTGCCCATGCGCCGAATCGATGGCCAGGGCGTCTACACGGTTGCGCACCAACTCCGCCGCTCGCTCCAGGAAGTCGCCCGTTGCTCCGATGGCCGCGCCCACGCGCAGCCGACCCTGATCGTCCTTGCTGGCGTTGGGGTACTTCAATTTCTTCTGGATGTCCTTGACCGTGATCAGGCCCTTCAATTCGTACTGGTCGTTCACCACCAGCAGTTTTTCCACGCGGTGCTTGTGCAGGATCAGCTCGGCTTCTTCGAGCGTGGTGCCCACGGGCACGGTGATCAAATCTTCCTTGGTCATTACGTCGCCCACAGGAATTTCTGTGCGCGTTTCAAAACGCAGATCGCGATTGGTGAGGATGCCCACCAGACGCTTGCCCTGCGTGACGGGTACGCCGGAGATGCGGTAGCGGCGCATGATATCGAGCGCGTCGCCGATAGTTTTCTCCGGACCGATGGTCACGGGATCGACGATCATGCCGCTCTCAGAGCGCTTCACCTTGTCGATTTCTCCGGCCTGGTCGGCGATGGAGAGATTGCGGTGCACGATGCCGATGCCGCCCTGCTGTGCCATGGCGATGGCCATGCGCGACTCGGTGACCGTATCCATGGCCGAGGAAATCAGCGGGGTGTTGAGCGTAATCCCGTGCGTCAGTTGGGTTTGCGTGCTTACGTGCGCGGGCACCACCTCGCTGTAGGCGGGCACCAGCAGGACATCGTCGAAAGTAAGAGCTTCAGGAAGATTATCTGGCAGCATAATGTGTGAATGCTCCTGGCGAACCAGGGACTCATGTTCCCGGCTGGCAGGAGCTTCACACTATTGTAGCGGAGGGGAATTGGCACACCTGTGACGTACGCCGGCTTGACGAATATATACAATTAGACGTAATTTTGTATAAATGAACGGATTTGTGCGCTCGTTGCAATGGCTCGGCTCCAGCCGCAGGGATTTGCGAGCGTTCCCACGAGAGGCCAGGCGCGAAATCGGCGTGGCGCTATACGCTGCGCAACAGGGTGAAACCGATCCCGCGGCAAAACCGCTGAAAGGCTTTGGCGGAGCTTCGGTAATAGAGATTGTGTCAGAGGATCAGCGCGGCGCTTGGCGCGCTGTCTACACCATTCGTTTTGCCGAGGCGGTGTATGTGCTCCATGCCTTCCAAAAGAAGTCGAAGCGCGGGATTGCCACTCCCAAACAGGAGATTGAGTTGATCAAGCGCCGCCTGGCCGAAGCCGCCAGACTGCACAGAGAGGGGCAGAATTAACATGAATGCGAGAACGAAGAGCCCTATTGGGGTCGAAAAGAGCAACGGGAACGTCTTTGCCGATCTTGGATTCCCTCACCCCGAACAGGAACTGCTAAAGGCCCGGCTCACGCTGGAGATTTACCGCATTATTCGCAAGCGCGGCCTGACGCAAACGGAGGCGGGAAAGATTCTCGGGATCAAACAGCCGCACGTCTCGGCGCTGATGCGCAACCGCGCTGGGTCTTTCTCGGTAGAGCGGCTCATGGATTTTCTCACCGCTCTTGGGCAGGACGTAGAGATCAGCGTGAAACCGGCGCGCGGCCGGCAGGGCGAGGTATCGCTGGTGGCGTGAGGATGACAGATCGCTGCTTATGATGCTCTGCTCACTTCTTCAGCGGCTTGCGTGCGAAGTAGTAAAGCGAATACGCCAGCAGCGCGAAGGCCACCACCGACACCCACGCGTTAAAGAAGAACGTATGCGGCCAGCCGATGGGGTTGGGCCAGCCAAACTTCATTTGCAGCCAAGCGTTGATCACGCCAAGTAGGCCCACGACGCCTCCAGCAGCGATCAGTCCCGAGGCAAAGAGCGATCCCGAGGAGGTGTCGCCTTCTTCGCCGCCGCCGGCCTTTTTGGCGGCCGCGTCGACGAGGAGGCGCACAACGCCGCCGACAAAGATCGGCAGGGTAGTGCCGATGGAGAGATAGGCGCCGACGGCGAAAGTGAGCGAGCGGATGCCGAGCAACTCCACCCCGATGACGAGGAAGACGCCGACCAGCACGAGTCCCCAGGGCAGCTTGCGGGAAAGGATGCCGCTGATGACAGTGGCCATAAGACGGGCCTGGGGCGCCGCGGCCTTTTCGCTGCCGATGCCGGGGATCCACTGGACCTCAATGCGGTGGGTAGTGGGCGAGTAGAGGTACTTGCCATCGGCCAGTTCGGACGAGCCGAGGGCGTTGAGGACAATGTACTCACTCTTGTTGTGCTGCGTGATGGCGCCGTTGGGAGCCTTGACGGGGAAACGGTCGATGAGGCCGTGTGTGTTTTCAAGGACGGTGACGCCTTCATGGGAAGCTGCGATGTCCCAAGTGTGCGGCGCTTCGCGAAACTCCTGCATGCCGGTGTTCATGACGTTGAGCGTTACGCCAATGGCGACAGTGGAAACGGCGATGCCGATGAGAAAGGCATAGCGCTGCTTGAGGGGCGTGGCGCCGATAAGAAAACCAGTCTTCAAATCCTGCGAGGTGTCGCCCGCCTCGGCCGATGCGATGCAGACCACGCCGCCAATGGTGATGGCCAGCGCGCCGAAGGCCGGGGTTGTCCAGCCGCTGACGAGGAAGATGGCCGAAGTGGCCATGAGCGTGGCGATCGTCATGCCCGAGATGGGGTTGGCAGAGCTGCCGATCAAACCAACGATGCGCGAACTGACGGTGACAAAGAGGAATCCAAATACGACGACGAGGATGGAGGCGCCAAGGTTGGCCAGCAGTCCGACCTGCGCACCGGGCACGGGCTTGAGCCAGAGGAAGAAGAACATCAGAAGAACCAGGAAGACGGAGCCGAGGACTGCGGTGCCCATCGAGAGATCGCGCTCGGTGCGAAGGGGTTCAGCAACAGCCGTTGCGCGGTGGCGCATCTGCGCAAAACCCGATCGCAGTGCACCGATGATGGTGGGGAGAGTTTTGCAGAGCGTGATGAGCCCCGCTGCCGCTACGGCTCCCGCGCCCATGGGCTTGATATAGGTTGCCCATAAATCGCTGGGCGACATCTGCGCGATTGGGACCGTGCCGGGATAAATGGGATTGGGGAGATTCTTGCCGAAGAAATAAAGCAGGGGCATGATGACGAGCCAGGAAACCACGCCGCCGGCGAACATGATGCCCGCGGTGCGCGCGCCAATAATGTAGCCCACGCCCAGATATTCAGCCGTGGCGTCGGCCTTGATCGATGCGCCCCTGAGGACATGCTGGTCGCCGAAGTCGGGCTGGTATTCGGGCGTGCCGGGCCAGGCACCGAACAGGCTGCCGTTTTGGAAGAGTGCGTAGACAGCGCCAAGGCCAAGGCCGAAAAAGACGCGGGAGGCGGTCGATCCGCCGGTGGCGCCGGCTTTGATCACTTCAGCGCAGGCGGTGCCTTCAGGGTACTGGAGGACGCCATGCTCCTCCACGATAAGCGGGCGGCGCAGAGGAACCATAAACAGGACGCCGAGATATCCGCCGATAAGCGCCAGCATGAAGATGCGGAAGTATTCAAGGTCGAAGCCAAGGAAGATGAGTGCCGGGAGCGTGAAAATGACGCCTGCGGCGATGGACTGGCCGGCGTTTCCGCAGGTCTGGACGATGATGGTTTCAAGCACCGATGGCTTGCCTTTGTAACGGAGGGCGCTGATCGTAATGACCGCGATGGGAATGGATGCGGCCACGGTGAGGCCCGCGCGAAGTCCCACATAGACTGTGACGGCGCCGAAGATGAGGCCGAAAAGCGAGCCTAACAAGACGGCGCGGAGCGTGAATTCCGGCGGATTTTGATCGGCAGGAACGAAAGGTTGGAATTCGGGCACGATAGCCTCCGGACGATGGCAATCAAAGTTCTTGAGAAATCCCTGAAAAGGGAGTGTATCAATACAGGGAGCAAGGGAGCGAGGGAGCGGCAAGGCCAGGGGCCGGTGGCTTAGGGACTATCGACCTTGGCAGGGCGCTGCGACGGCTTTCCACTTGGCGAAGATGGGGCCGTGCGGATAGGGTATTGAACATCGCTCGAATCGTTACGGACGGAGAGCCAAATGATCAAACTGCCTTCTGCTTTGGCGCGGTTCCAGAATTCTCGTGTTCTGCATAGTTCCGTGAAAGCTGGCAATTTCTTGAAGGAAACGCCACATGGCATCCAGGCTCCCTGGTTCAACAAATCCGGAGCCGCTGCGGGGCCGCAAAAACGCATGCTTTCGCTCGATGTGCTGCGCGGGCTTACCATCGCCTTCATGATCATGGTGAACAACTCCCTCGCCGGCGCGTGGAAACAAATGGAGCACGCCCCTTGGAACGGATTCACGGCCACCGACCTGGTTTTTCCCACGTTTCTTTTCGTGGTGGGCGTGTCGATCGTTTTTTCGACCGAGGCACGGCTGCGGCGCGGCGACTCGCGCAAGAAACTCGCAATCCATGCTGTGCGACGCGCGGCCATTATCTTTTTCCTGGGAGTATTCATCAATGGCTTCCCCCACTTCCACCTCCAGCACTGGCGCATCTATGGCGTCTTGCAGCGCATCGCCGTCTGCTATCTGGTCGTAGCTCTCCTTTACCTGTGGGACCGTCGCGTGTGGACAAAGGTAGTGCTCCTCGCTTGTCTTCTCATTGGCTACTGGGTGCTTGTGCGGTGGGTTCCGGTGCCGGGAGCGGGCGTGCCCGGCCGCGACGTCACCTTCCTCGACAAGGACCAGAACATTGTGGCGTGGCTCGATCGCCAGATCATGCCCGGCCATCTTTACCAAGAGTCTACCGACGAGAACCCACGCAATCCCCACAACACGCGCGATCCCGAGGGGTTGCTGAGCGACATTCCCGCAGTCGGGACGGCGCTGCTGGGCCTGCTTACCGGCCTATGGCTTAAAATGTGGCTGCCCACGAAGATCAAAACGCTGGGACTGTTTGGCGGCGCGGTGGCGCTTCTTGCCATGGGATGCGTCTGGTCCATCTGGTTCCCGCTCAACAAGAAGATGTGGACCAGTTCCTATGTTCTGGTTGCGGCGGGGTGTTCGCTGCTCTTGCTCGCACTCCTCTATTGGGCGATAGAGCAGCGCGGCGGGGGCCAGAAAGGCTGGAGCAAAGCGCTGGCGTGGCCGTGGCTGGTCTTCGGTTCGAACGCCATTGTGGCCTACGTGATCAGCGACGAGATTTACATACTTCTCGTGCAGATTCACTTTGCCGATGCCGGGAAGCCGTCGAACCCGATTCGCTATGTGCTGCAGCACGTCTTCATGCAGATCCCCGATCCCGGATGGAGATCGTTTGCCTACTCGGTGGTCTACACCGCGGTTTGCTTCCTGCCGGTGTGGCTGCTCTACCGCAAAAAGATCTTTGTGAAGATATGATGCGCGGCGCGTGCGAAAAGAGATAGCGAAAGCCTCATCGCAAGCGAGCCGAGGAGGTGCCAATGAGATTCGATCGGATGGCGTGGATGGTGATGTTGTGCGTGGGCGCGGCCGTAGCGCAGGCGCAAGGTTGCAATGTGCAGGACTGGCGGCCGATCGCCGGCGTGAGCGTGACCGCGAGCCGCAGCGGCGTTGAGATTGTTTGGCCGGGCGAACACGGCCAGCAGAACCGGGCTCGATTTGCGCTGCGCGACGGACAGCCGGTTGTCGAGGAATTGGCTGCCCAAAAAGCCGGCGGCGCGTGGATTGTGCTGGGGAAAAATCTGCAGCCGGATTTTCAGGTGACTACCGGCCGCCGCCGCATCTCGACCACCGAGCTCGATATTTTGAAGCACCTCAAAAACGACACGCCCGAGGCCGAGGAAGAGTACAAATGGAATGTTTTCTGGGATGCGCCGCTGGAAATCCCCGGCCACGACTCGCATCTTGTGGGTCCGGGCCGCACCCCCGATGAGGTGAAGCGCGCCACGGTGAGTTACAACGCGAGTGCCTGCCGCGTGGAAAGCGACGGCGACCGAGTAAGCGTGATCTTTAACGGCTTGGCGCTGGGCATTTTTTCGGGCGACCTGGAATTCACTGCGTACAAGGGCTCGAACCTGCTGCGCCAGGAGGCCGTGGCCAAAACCGACGCCAAAGATGTGGCCTACATTTACAAAGCCGGCCTGAAGGGCTTCGCGATCGGCGAAAACACTAAGCTGGAATGGCGCGACGATGCGCAGATGTGGCAGCAGTATGCGTTTGGCGGCGACGTAAATGAACAGCCGGTGGATCTTGAGGCGCGCAACCGGCTGGAAATTCTGGATGCCGGCGCGGGCTCACTCGCGATTTTCCCGCCGCCGCACAAATTCTTTTTCGCGCGCGAGAATGAAGTGAACCTGGGCTATGTGTATTACCGCAAGGACAGCGACAGCTCGTTTTCGCTGGGCGTGATGCAGCCGGAGCACGGCACGGGCTACGCGCCATGGGGAGTGAGCGACGAGGTGTGGAACCGCCGCGTACACGTGGCGCGGTCGCAGATCTACAATTACGCGCTCTACAACGCGCCCCCGGGCACGCTGCAGCACATGCCGGTTTACTACTACCTGAGCGCGGAGGGCGCGCGACCGACGCAGCCGCAGGTGATGGCTTACACCCACGACGACGCCTACAAACCCGTGCCCGGCTTCAAAACCGTTACCGGCCATTTCCATCTCGACTTCAACGAGATGATCCGCGACCGTGGCACTTCGGACTTCATGCCCACGTGGGTTCCGGTCTTCCGCGGCCTCGGCATCAACATCGTCTATCTCGGCGATTTTCACGACGACTCCGACCTCGCCGATCCCGGCCCCAGGCGCTTCGCCGAGCAGAAGCTCTACTTTGAAGGCGTGCGCAAGATGAGCGACAAGAATTTCCTCGTGATTCCCGCCGAAGAGGTGAACGTCTACCTTGGCGGCCACTGGTACCTGATGCTGCCGAAGCCCGTGTACTTCTCGCACGCCACGCCGCGGCCGGGGAATCAAACGTTTGAAGAAAACGACCCCGCTTACGGGCACGTCTACCATCTGGGCTCGGTCGAAGACGTGGAGAATTTCATCAACCGCGAACAGGGCATCCTCTGGGTGGCGCATCCGCGTACCAAGAGCTCGGCCATGTATCCCGACCAGTACAAGGATCGAGACTTCTTTTTGAGCGATCGCTTCATCGGCGGATCGTGGGAGTCGCTGCCGGTCGATCAATCGCAGCAGCGGCTGTGCGAAGTGCGGTGTTTCGGCCTGAACGACGATATGAGCAACTGGGCGCCCAAGCCCAAGTTCATGCTGGCCGAGGGTGATACTTATATGAAGGTGCCGAGCGACGAGACCTATCCGATGCTGGCCATCAATTACCTGAAGCTCGACAAGGTACCGGCTTACAACGAAAGTTGGTCGCCGGTTGTCGAGGGCATTCGCAGCGGCAATTTCTTCGGAACCACGGGCGAGATTCTCTTCCACAAGTGGGGCATTGAAGGCGCGGGTGCGAAGAGCGTTTACACGGCCAGCATCGAATACACTTTCCCGCTGGAATTTGCGGAGCTGGTTTGGAGCGACGGCGCGAAGGTCGATCGCAAAATAATCCGGCTCACCGATACCGAGCCCTTCGGCGCAAAGACCTTCCGCATCCCCTTCGATGCGACGGGCAAGAAGTGGGTGCGCTTCGACGTTTGGGACGCGGCGGGCAACGGCGCTTGGCTGCAACCGATGACACCAAAATAACGGATGATGCACAGGCCGCGGGCGCGCTCATTGCCGTAGACTGGTTCACAGAATCCACAGCACCTCTATCGGAGTTGGCGATGCCCAAGGCTGTTTCATACGCCCAATGGTCACTGGAGCCGTATTGCATAGGCCTCAAGCTGCGCTCGCTGCGCAACAGCAAGCGGCTCACCCTCGCTCGGCTGGCGGCTGAAACCGGGCTTTCAACGGCATTGCTCTCCAAGCTCGAAACCGACCGGATGATTCCCACGTTGCCCACGCTGGCCACGATTGCCCGCGTGTATGGCGTGGGCATGGATTACTTCTTCAACGAGCCCTCCCGCCACAAGCTCTCCATCACGCGCAAAGCGCACCTGCAGGGCAACGGGCGCGGCATGGAGCAGGTGAAGATAACGCCGTTGAACGCCGATGGCGAGGGATTCCGGCTGGTGGCGCAGGTGATCGAGTTCCCGCCCGGCGGCTCGACCGTGGCAATGAACGCTTTTGAGGAGACCGGCGCCGTGATTTATGTGTTCGAGGGACGCCTGCGCCTGGAGGCGGGCGCCATGCACGAGGTGCTCGAGACGGGCGATTGCGCATGCATGGAGAGCGAGTTGCCCCTGGCCTGGAGCGCTGCCGACAAGCATCGCTGCCGGGTTTTGGCGGTGCTTCCCAGCGCCGTCACCTGAGGAAACGCAAAACCAGCCCAGGCCGTCCGGCCTGCGAGCAACCGGTCCCCGGCATTGCCTTGCCGCGTGCGCACACCGCTGCGGAAGGTGCTTTGCTACCCACGGGGCTGGTCTGTACTATGGTTTGGAACTCTAAGGACAACTCACGATGCGACCCAATGCCAAATTGATGAAAGCCACGCTCACCGGGGCCTTGGGCGGTCTGCTCTTTGGCTTCGACACAGTTGTCATCGCTGGCGCGATCGATGCACTGGTCCGCCTCTATGGGTTGAGTCCGCAGAACAAAGGGCTCACGGTAGCCATCGGACTGGTGGGCACCGTGATCGGCGCGCTGGGCGCAGGCCAGGTGGGCCAGCGGCTGGGTAGCCGCGAAACTCTGCGCCTGACCGCGCTGCTCTATGTTGCCTCAGCCCTGGGATGCGGTCTAGCATGGAACTGGCCGTCGTTCCTGGTCTTCCGCTTCATCGGCGGTCTCGGTATTGGTGCATCGTCCGTGCTGGGACCGGTATACATCGCCGAACTCGCTCCGGCAAAGTGGCGCGGGCGTCTTGTGGCGGCTTTTCAATTCAATGTGGTATTCGGCATCCTGCTGGCCTACACCTCGAACTACTTCATTCGCACCCTCCACTTGGGCGCGGCGGAGTGGCGCTGGCAGGTGGGCATCGCAGCGGCGCCGGCGGTGCTCTTCCTCGTCCTGCTCTTCAGCATTCCGCGCAGCCCGCGCTGGTCGGCTTCGCGCAACCGGATGGACGAAGCGCTTGCAATTCTGAAGACAATGGGCGACCCCGATCCCGAGGCGGAGCTGGCCAGCATCCAGACGGCGATCAGGCAGGAACACGCTACCGAACACGAACGGGTCTTCCAGTGGAAGTACCGCTATCCGCTTTTTCTGGCCATCTCTCTCGGGGCCTTCAACCAGCTCGCCGGCATCAACGCGATTCTCTATTACTTGAACAACATCTTTGCGGCTGCCGGATTTAGCCAAATCTCGAGCGACCAGCAGGCCATCGTGATCGGCGCAACCAACCTTCTGTTCACCATCGTCGGCATGTCGCTTATCGACAAGGTGGGCCGCAAGAAGCTTTTGCTCGTGGGCGCGGCCGGTTGCTCCAGTTGTCTCGCCGGTGTCGCGTGGGTGTTCAGCACGCATTCGCATCCCGGCGCGCTGCTCTGGCTGCTCGTCACATTCATCGCTTTCTTCAGCGTTTCGCAGGGAGCGGTAATCTGGGTCTACATCGGCGAAATTTTTCCCACCGCGGTGCGCTCCAAGGGCCAGGGAGTGGGCAGCGCCAGCCACTGGTTCATGAACGCCATTATCGCGCAGATGTTTCCCGTGGTGGTAAGCAAGATGAGCACGGCCACGCCGTTCGTATTCTTCGCGGCGGCTACGGTGGTTCAGTTCATTGTGGTCGCGCTGTTCTTCCCTGAGACCAAGGGGCAGACGCTGGAGCAGTTGCAGCGCGAGCTGACGCGCGCGTAGTTCTCTGACCGCCCGATTTTTGTAAAGTCTCCGTGGTGTATCCTTTCGTCTTTTTCCGGCGAAAGGGTGGGAAACCGCGCCCGCGAAAGATCGAATTCATATTGTCAGAAACCTGGCGAGGTTTTATCTCTGCGGGAAGTCAGGCATCGCGGCCCCGCTTTCTTCGCCGCTAAGAGCGGCGGGTTTACACCGATTCGATGGCGTGAACGCTCTCGGCCACCTCATTTTTCAGCGTCTCTGTGTCGCCGTGGAAGAGCCTGCGTTCGCGCGCGGGCAGCGCCTCCAGCAGGTCTCTGAACGGCGTTGTTTCGCAACCTGGAAACGCGGTGAAGCCGATGGTGGAGGCCATGGCGCAGCTCACCTTCACGAGTTCCGATACATCCCACGCGCCGTCTGTGCGCCGCGCCTCATGATGCTCGGCGACCACCGATTCGAATTCCTCAGGAAGCTTCCAGTCACCGACCAGTTGCCGTCCTGTTTCGCAGTGATCCCACCCGAAGAGCTTGCGCTCGGCGTCGAGCAGGGTCGCTGAGACTCCCTGATGCTTTTCGAGCAGCACGGCATAGGCCGCGGGCTGGATTACGGCCAGGCCCATGCGGCCCACGTCGTGGAGAATGCCGGCGGTAAAGGCCGTGTCTTTGTCGATGAAGCCTACCGCCGCCAACCGCTGTGCAACGATGGCGCAAGCCAGGTTGTGCCGCCAGAGATTGCGCATTGCGGGGTAGCTCATGGTCTTGCCGAGGTAGGAGCGCACGCCCACCGTGACGCACATGCCTTGCAGTGTGTTGGCGCCCAGCACGGCCACGGCTTGCAGGATGCTGGTGGAGGGATAACGCGGCGCGTAGAGCAGGGAATTGGCGACCATGAGCACTTCGCTGGCGAATGCCGGATCGGACGAGAGGAGATCGCTCAACTGATTTAGCTGCACGTTCTCGTCCCTGGCCAGTTGCAGAACCTTGACTGCCACTTGCGGAAAAGGTGGAAGCCGCAGATGTGCCCAGGGCATTGCGGCCGCTTGTCCGTGCCCCTCATCCATTTTCACCGCAGCTCCTTCCTGCCGGTTCACGCGTCGATGTGCGTGAAGATTGCTTTGCACAAAGATTGCTTTGGGCACAATCGCGAAGGCTGCTCTTGGTTCCTGAGCGTACGATCGCCTGGCGCATCGTTCACGCGCATTCCTACAACTGGTTCTTCGGCAGCAGGGAGGAATTTCTAGAGGCAGGAATCGCGCACGAGTTGGGATGCGGGGCGGAGTAACTTATTCTGGCGTCCATGTTCGGCCGTCGGTACTCACCCACATCTGATTCTGGTCATTTGAAAGTTCAAATAATACGGGGGGCGGCGACGCAGCGCCCGAACCGGCAGAGGAGTTGCCCGTCGTCCCGTTTTGAGCGGCCGGTGCAGTCTGCATAGTGTCATTTGCTGCAACACGCCGGTGCACTTCGACGGCGTGTCCCGTCCACTGCGCGGTGATGCGCTCCCACGTGACGCCCCGGTCCTCGCTCAAAAACAATGCGCCCGCTTTGTCGATGGCCAACAGAAAATGCCCGCGGGACGCGATGGATACGGATTCCAGTCCGCTGGGGAGCTGTATTGGCTTGGCGGGAGTCGGCACGTTCCGCACATGTTTGAGGTCCAGCATCGGCGCCGGCTCTGGCAGTGTGGCGGGCTGCGTTTCAAGCTGTGGAGAAGCAGTGACAGTGACCGTTTGCGTGGCGCCCACCGGTTGGGCGGCGTTGCCTCCGTGTACCCCGGTTGTCGCGGACTTGGCTTTAAAGCTGCGCATGCGCGACGTGTCCACTTCTGCCTGGCGATGTTCTTCGGCCTGCTCCTGCTGTGCCTCCGGCGCACTGTTGCCAGGCTGCGAGTAAGAAGTGCTGTGGTTTCCCATCGCCGACTGCGGAGGTGATTGCTGGTCTTCTGCGCGAGACATTGGAGGCGGCTCGCGCATGGCTTCCTCCCGATGCGTAACTCCAGGTGCAGGGGCTCCAGGCTCTGGGACTTCGGACTCCGCCGGCATTTGCGCCGCAACTGCAGGCGGCGCTGGCGCGGGCAGTTGCTCGGGTGCGGCAGAGTGCGCGTGCTTCGCCGTGTGCGTCGGCGGGGTCGCGGGAGCCGCGGCGGGAGGCTCGACCTTTGCTTGTTCCGTTGGCGTAGTCGCTGGAGGCGGCATTGCACTCGGCCCCGGATTTTGCTCTGCAATCTTGATGTTTGGTCCATGCCGGTCCACTTGCTCGATATAAACGGAGATCGATGCCACAGCAAACGCCGCTACAACTGCCGTTGGAACCCAGACCAGACGCCACTGTTTCCACCACGCATTTGCCGCAAGAGATTTGCGAGGCGGCACGGCTGCGGTTTTGTCGTCGGCATCGGCGGCTTCGCGCGCCAGCGCCACCACCTGGCGGCAACGTCCGCAGACGGCAAGATGCGCGAGCACCTCGGCGCGCTCCCGTTCATTGAGTACCTGCTCGGAAAATGCGCTCAAGCTCTCCGCATCGGGATGAAATCCGTGTTGGCTGGTCGCAGTCATGATGCCGCCTGTTCTTGGAACGCTTCCGATTGCGAATTTTGCAGCAGTTTTTTCAGGTTCACCTCGATGTCTCGCGCATCTGCGCCCATTGCCTCCTGCGCGGCGCGCCGGCTCATGCCATTGCGCTGCAAGTTTTTCAAGATTTGCTTGCGGATCTGGCCCGTCGCGCGGTGCAGCCTGCGGCTCACCGTCGCCTCATGCACGCCGAGCACACGCCCAATCTCGAGCAAGGTTTGGTCGTCAAGATAATACGCCGCGAGAAGATAGCGCTCCTCGGCCTCGCAGCCGCTCACAGCCTGTTCAATAGCCTGCTCCAGCCGCGAGAGTTCACCGGCCGCTGTCTGTGGCGGGGGCTCAGGAGCCGGCGCGTCAAATTCCTCAATAGGCTCCTCGCGGCGCGTTCGCCGATAGTGATCCACGTGGCGCTGCGCCAGCGTGGTGCGCAGCCAGCCTATCAGCGAGCCGCGTCCGCGGTAGGAAAGCAGTGGGCAGCGCCGTTGGCCGTCGCGCACGCTTAATCCATAAAGCTCGGCGTAGAGTTGATCGGCCAGATCGCGGCCCAGAGTTTCGCTGCCGGTGATGGCGATAGCGGCGCGGGTGAGCGGCTGCCGGTGGACGGCAATAAAGTGCTCCCATGCGCGCTCGTTCCCGCGGGCACAGGCGCGCGCGAGCGCGAGGTCGGCCACGCACAGGCCGCGGAAGAAGGCGGCCTGCTGCTTTGGTGTCGCAGGGTTTACGTCTGGAGTTTCGGCCAGCCCAAAATTCTGCGCCGTTCCGGCATCGACGAGGATTTGCTCAAACTCGTCGCGGGTCAGGCCCCAACGGGCCGCATCGCAGCCGCGCCAAAGCTCGTCGGCCAGGGCGGAGTCGACGACGCAATCGGGCGCGCCGGTCCCGTTCGGGATCCCAGCCTCCGCCCCGCTGGCTGAGGATTCGGTTGGCGCCATTCCCACGCCTTCACGATACGCCAAAACGCGGTCCCGCAAAAAGTTTGCAAGAAACTGTCGGCTGTCCGTTCGACGGTTGAAGGCCGGCTGTGGGAATCAGGCCGCCAGGGGAGAGTGATGAAAAAGACGAGAGTGATGAAAAAGACGAGAGCGATGAAAAACCTGGGCAGATTGGGACTGGTAGCCGCGCTGCTTTTCGCGCTGGCGGCATGGAACCATGGGAAGGTCGTCAAGGCCGCCGGCGGGCCGGAAGAAAGCGCGAGCGGCCCCTACCGCGTGCTGGCTCCCATTGAGAGCGGCAACCTGCTTTTGTTCCCTGTGGTGCGGACAGATGAAAAATCTACGATGGAAACTCCGTTCGTTACTCTCGACGAGGGCCTGACGAGCGGCGAAGTGGAAGTGACCGAAGCTGGACGCGCGCGCGGGCTGGTGAGGCGGAGGGGCGGGGTAGAACCGCCGAACTCCGATCGTGGCGACGAAGTGAACACGCTGGTCCTGGTGAATCACTCCAAGCGGCCTTTGCTGCTGCTGGCGGGCGAGGTGGTCACGGGTGGCAAGCAGGACCGCATTGTCGCCAAAGACCGCATCGTTCAAGCCAACGGGGACCCAATCGATCTCTCGGTTTTCTGCATTGAGCCAGGGCGCTGGACGGAAAGTTCGCCTGTCTTCGGCGCGTCAGACAAGTCGGCCTCTCACAGCTTCATGGTTCAGCCCGAAGTGCGCGAGCGCGCCATGGTCGAGCGGGACCAACAGCAGGTGTGGGACTCGGTGCATGGCACGATGTCGAAGATGGAGGCGGCTGCGGCTCCGCCGAGGCCCGCTTCATCCAGCGGGGGCGGGCCTATGAACGAGGCTGAGCCGTCCATGCCGCTTCCCACCACGAGCTACGCCAAAATGATGGAGAATCCTGCCATCAGCCAGAAGGTGGATGAGGCTGCCGCACCGTTAATGAAGGCGCGCGAAGAGGTGCTGGCGAAGCTGCGCGACGAGCACGCGGTGGGCGTGGTGGTGGCCGTGCGCGGTGAGATCGTCTGGGCCGACCTCTTTGCTTCGACCGATCTGCTGGCGCGGTACTGGACCAAGCTGGTCCGCTCCTACGCGGCGGAGAGCCTGACCGAAGGCGACAATCACGCCGCACCCAGCGTCGTCGATGCACAGCACTTCCTCGACATGCCTTCAGGCGGAACGGAAAACAGCGAGGGTGATGTGGGCATCTATCGCTATCGCGAGCTGAAAAGCGGGAACGCTGAGACCTTCGTGCTGGAATCCCTGTTGCCCGGCACGGGGTACGACGTGCACATCAGCAAAATGAAGCTGATCGAGGAAGCTCATCATGTCCGCAAGCCGCACCCCATGGTCCGGCCGCACCCGATCTACGAACCGCAGAACTACTACCCGGATGTCGTCCGTTGACGGGCATCACGCCTTCTGCCGCGCACGCGCCACGCGCGGCGCGGCGATGAGCGTGAAGGCAAGCAGAAAAATGGCAGCGGCAATGTAGGCCAGATGGCCGTGGCGCAAATCTTCGGTGATCAACTTGACTGCGACCAGCGCGATGGCCGCGTAGCCCAGCCGCGTCAGCTCCCGGCGCTGCCGGTGTGCGCCGCCAGAGACCAGCGCCAGCGCCGCCGCGCACAGCGTCACGGTACGGATTAACGCGAGGTGATGTGCGGCGGGCATCACGCGCAGCGAAACGAGCGCAATGAGCCCGTCGACGAGCAGTGCCGTTACGGCGCCAGCAGCCAGGGCGGCAAAGCCGAGACGCAGCGCTTGTGGAATCCATCGTTCAGCTTCGCGCTGCTGAACGAGCGCATAGCACAGCACCGCGCACATCGCGATCAGCCACACGCCCACGGCCGGTGCGCCGCTCGGCGTACCCACGAGGGCACTCGCCAGAAAAGTAAGCAGCCCCGAAGCCGCCGCAGCGGCCAGCAGAAATAGCATTCCGTAGAACTCAAAAACTGTCCAACGCTCCCGCCTGCTCAAACCCATTGCCGCCAGCGCAGCCGCGCCCAGCAGCGGGATCAAAATCACCGGCGGCAGACACAGGAAGCTCCCGGCGAGGAGCAGCGCCGCGCCCCACCCAGCAAAGACGGTCGTGTTGCGCCGGTCGGGTGCGCGTGCGAAAACTGTGAAGACCATGACGTAACACACGGGGGAAAGAGCCAGGCATGCCACGCCAAGAATTGCCAATCCGGCCGGCTGACCGAAATCCGCCAGGCTGACTGAAGCGAGCAGAAACGCAAGGACGGCTTGAATGATCGCGAAAACTGCGATGGGCCGCGCGCGAAGAACCGTTTTGACGCCCACACTCGCCGCATACAGGGCAAACACCGCGATGCCGGGAGCGAGCAGCGCGCCGCGGCTCAGTGCCGGGTAACCCTCGTGACCAGTCTGTCCGGCGAAATAGACGTAGATGAGAATCCAGATGGCTGCGTCGGCGGCCAGCGCGACCAGCGCGCAAACCTCGGGCACGCGATCGCATCCCGGCACAAACTCGCAAACCGCGCCGAGAATCAGCAGCACCACGATGAAGGGCAGAAGAACGTGCGAAGCGATGGCCAGCGCCAGCGCCAGCGCGGCTGCAGCGGCGCACGCCACGCGCACGACGGGCTTGAGATCGCGCGGCGTGAAGGCGGCCAGAGCGAAGGCCGTAAGGCCAAAGACGCAGACCACTACCGCGGCGGCAGCAGCGGGCAACACATTGAAGCGCAGGGTCAGCTCCCAAAGCATGGGAGCCAGGATGAGCGCCGAGGTGCCGGCGTAGATGGAGCTGGTGGAGCGCGGTCCGCCGCGCAACCGCGCCGCCCAGACCAGCCACAGGAATGCGTACGCGATGCCGGCAGCGGCGACGATCAGGCGCGGAAAAGCGCTGGTCTCCTCGACGGCACGCAACACATACGCGCCCGCAATGCCCAGCAGAGCTTTGCCCAGCACCGGGAAGAGATTCCCCGGCTGCGCGGGAGGTTCTACTGCTGCGGACGCGGCGACGAGCGCCGATTCAACTTCCGCTAATGGATGCGGCCAATCAGCTGCGAGCGGGTGCTCAAGGGTATCGACACGCCGTTCCAGTGCTTCCAGGCGATTTCTAAGTCGCTCGAATTCGTCGGGAAGATCGTTCATCATGCACGCCCGATCCTTCGCGGGATCCCGAACTTAGTCGCCTGCCGCGGCCTGGTGTAGGCCCTTCTCAGGCCACGGAGGCAGCAGCTTGACCAGCACCCAGAGGAAGAGCAGGGGCAGAACGCACAACCCGACGGCTGCCAGCAGGCCCTCGCGCGTCACCAGCTCCATCTTGTAGGTCGTGTACCCAAGAAAGCTCTTCGAGAACAGTTGGCCGCCGATCACCACGTTCCAGCGCATGGCAAACACGCTGATCATGATCAACGATCCGCAAATGACGTAAATCCGCTTGCGCACAGTTGCGGTGAGGTTGTTCTTCCAGACCTGCGTGATGAAAAGCAGTGTCAACGGTACGAGCGTGCCGAGGATGATCTGGAGCACAATCTGCGAGAAAAAGAGTTTGGTGTGGACCATGAAATCCAGACTGCGGAACGACTCATCGGCCTCGTAAATGCGATGAATCAGGTCCAGCATCTCCAGGCTGAAGTCAATAATGAAGATATAGAACATGTACATCGCGATGGTGTCCACGCAGCGCATGTCGATGGCGAGCTTGCGCAGCTTTGTGGTGGCCATGTAAATCAGCATGACCGCGGCAACGCCCGACACCATGGCCGAAAAGATGAACACCACGGGCATGAGCGGCGACGACCACCAGGGATTGGCCTTGATCGATCCGAAGATGAATCCCACGTAGCCGTGCAACATAAATGCCGAAGGAATGCCGATCAGCGTAACGATCCAGCCCACCTTGTCGTCGATGTGCAGTGCGCGTTCGCTTATGTTGCTCGAGCCCAGCGTCATGATCTTGTAGATCACGCGCAACAGGCCCTTCGACTGCTGCGAGAGAATCACGATTTCACGGCGGTAGTCGAGCCAGATCTCGAAGACCAGCACCGCCATCAGGTACCAGAGATAGACGTAGCCGAACATGGCCATGGCCGAAGTGGCGTGCGGCGTGAAGTACATCTCCGGCGAGCGCTCGGGATGGCCCAGGTGGAGTTGCAGGGGCAGTGGCGCGTCGAGCAGAAACGCCAGCGCCGTCAGCAGCGCCAAGCGGTAGGTCGGCTTCACCGCTTCCACGCGGAACACGCGCTCCAGCGACGCCAGAATGAATGCGCCCGCCACCAATCCCGTGATGAACGGGTACAAAACGATCAAGATGCTCCACTGCAGAGCATATTCGTTCGGATACATGAAGCCCACAACGCCGTTCATAAATACAGCTCCTGGCTACTAGCTCCTGCCTCGTCGTGATCGTTCCGACCGCATCAGCTATTCGCTTTCTTGTTCCTTTGTTACCTGCTCTACCGCACCGATCCATCCAGTCCGTAGTAATACGCCTTGGCGCCTGTCGCCATCTGCGGCTTCAACACCTCGACGGGATGCGTCTTCAGGAACTCGTGAATCGGGTCGTTAGGATTCTTCAAATCGGCCAACTGCCGCGCTCCCGTGGGGCAGGCCTCGCAACACGCGGTGGTCAGCCCTTTGGTGATGCGGTGATAGCACAACGTGCATTTATCGGCCACGTGCTTGGTGGGATGCAGATAGCGGCAGCCATACGGGCAGGCCTGCACGCAATACCCGCAACCCAGACAGTAGGTTTGATCTATCAGCACCACGCCGTCGGGACTCACAAACGTTGCGCCCACCGGGCACACCTGCGTGCAGGGCGAATCGGCGCAGTGGTTGCACATCTTGGGCACGAAAAAGTACTTGCCTGCGTCCTCCTGGGCTACCGGAAATCCCTCCTTGCCGCCGTCGGGTGAGATCACCTCGGGCGTGGTCATTTCCGTGTCCGTAACGTGATAGCGCTCCACCCAGGTGCGGAAATTGCCATCGGGTACATCGTTTTCCGTCTGACAGGCGCGGACGCAATTGCCGCAGCCGATGCACTTGGGAATGTTGATGAGCATGCCCCACCAGTGCTCGCTCATCTGGTAATTGGGCGAAGCCTCGGGCTCGCCGGCCTCCACATATTTCCAGGCCACGGCCGCCGCCGGCAAAAGAATCAGCATATGACGCCGGCTGATGTTCATTTCGCACCTCCTGCCGCTGGGCTCGCGCTCGTATCTGAACCGATCGCCGGGCTATGGGGGTTATGGCAGGTTTCGCAGGGAACTCCGCCCATGTGTTGTGTCGGGTCCACCTGCGGAAAGCCCTTGGGCTTGGCTGCACTAGCCGTGTGGCAGCGTGCGCAGAGCACCAAAGTGTCCGGCTTCACCGGCGTCACTGTTGCCGGGTCGTCGGCATGGAGAAGGATAGGAGGAGCGGGCGGAGGTGGGGGAACGATCAGGGCTACGAAACGTTCGTAGAGGTTCCCCTTCGGCGGCGGCGGCGCAGGCAGATTCTGATAAAGCGCACCGTGGCACGCCTCGCAATTCACATGCGCATGCGCGCCTTTGGTTTTGGTATCGGCAATATCCGAGTGGCAGCCCTCGCATGTTTGGTGCCCGGCAAACTTCACCGGGTGCTGGGCGATCTCTCCGATCGCCGCTCCGCGATAGTGCCCATATTGCCCGAAGGTTTTTGGAACCACGTAGCCGCGCACCACCAGAAACACGAGGAACGCGACGACAAAGAGCCCCGCAAACCGGAAAAGATGTCCTGCATCCTTCATGAAACGCTATCTCCGTACAGCCAGTGCCAGGAGTGGCCTTTGTGATCAGCCGTGTGATCTGGCGCACTCCCGACAACTCCAAAATTAGGCCCATGGCGCGAGACTGTATGTGAGATAGCTCACAATCTGATGTGACAAGATGCACGCGGATCGATTGAGGATGGGGTCGCAGGTTCTTTGGAATGAACAAGTGCGGCGGAATTGCCGTTCAGTGAGCGGTTGTGATGGCCAAATGCGGCGATTGGTCGCCCGTCCCGATCCGCTTAATGGTGAGCACGGTGATGTCGTCGTCCTGGCCGAAGCGATACGATGAATCTGGAGGCAGGATGGCAAGAATTCTCGACGGCGCGGCGTTTGCCGCCGCCATCAAGCAGGAAGTAGCCGCGGAAGTGGGCGAGCTGGCCGCGCGCGGCGTGCGTCCGGGGCTGGCTGCGGTGCTGGTGGGTCACGTGGCGGCTTCGGAGATTTACGTCCGCAGCAAAGTGCAGGCCTGCGCCGAACTGGGACTCTATAGCGATCTGATCACGCCGCCCGCCGACGTCAGCACTGCAGACTTGCTCGCGCTTGTCGACGAGCTCAACGCGCGCGACGACATCGACGGCATTCTCATCCAGTTGCCTCTACCGCCTCACATTGACTCCAAAAGGCTGCTGGAAGCAATCGATCCCGCCAAGGATGTGGACGGCTTTCATCCCGTGAATGCGGGACGGCTGCTTGCCGGCCGCCCGGCGCTTGTGCCCTGCACACCCGCCGGTGTGATTGAGATTCTCAAGCGCAGCCAGATTCCCATCGCCGGTCAGCACGCGGTAGTGGTAGGCCGCAGCGACATTGTGGGCAAGCCCGTGGCGATTCTGCTGCTCCACGAAAACGCGACGGTGACAATTTGCCACTCGAAGACGCGCGACCTGCCAGCCATCACAAAACAGGCTGACATTCTCATCGCCGCCATCGGCAGCCCCGGCTTCATCACGCCGGAGATGATTACTTCCGGCGCCACGCTCATCGACGTTGGAATTAACCGCCTCAGCACGCGCGAAGAATTTGATCGCTTCTTCAAGGGCGACGCCAAGCGCGAGGCAGCCTTCGCGAAGCGCGGATCCGTCATCGTCGGCGATATCGATCCCAGGGCCTTCGAGCTTTCCGGCGCCTACACGCCCGTGCCCGGCGGCGTTGGCTTGCTGACGATCGCCATGTTGATGTCCAACACCGTGCGCGCCGCCAAATTACGGGGGGGATTGTGACGCTTGGAGTCGCTTGACGCCATGGCGGTGCGGATGGCCCGCGGCTTGCGTCTTCGGTGAATCCAACTCTTCTCCTACTCCGGCTTCGATGCGCTCGCGCCTTTGAGTAGGTGGTAGAGGTCTCCAACCCTCTCATCGATATCGTTGAGTTTTTTCGACAAGCCCTGGATCTCCGTCTCGGAGCGGCGATTGACGTCGAAGTCCAGCTCGCTGCGCAACCGGTCCTTTGTGTCCTGCCGATTTTGGCTCATCATGATCACCGGCGCCTGGATGGCTGCGAGCATGGAGAGAAACAGGTTGAGCAGGATAAACGGATACGGATCCCAGGCCTTTCCCTGGAGCAAGATGTTGATCGCTGTGTAAACCGTCAGAATGACGGCGAACAGAATGATGAACGTCCACGATCCGCCAAACCCGGCGACAGCATCGGCGATGCGCTCTCCAAATGTCTCTTGCTTCTCGATGATCTCGTTCGCATTGCGCATGGCGCGCAGCCGCACCAACTGTTGTGTCGCATGAAGCTGGTGGCCGAGAGTTGTCAACAGGTCCATGCCCGCGTCGGGTTTCCGCTGAATCAGCACCGCGATATCGCTTCGCGATACTTCAATGCAAGCGCACTCCTCCAGCGCAACTGCGCTGGTCTGATGCGGCGTTTGCTCCAACATTGACGCGAAGCCGAAGAAATCGTTCTTCCCCGGCTCATCGACAATCACCTCCTGCTGGTCCTCGTCTACGGTTGTCACCTGCACCGAGCCCGAGATCAGCACGTAAGCCTGTGCGGCCGGATCTCCGGCCTTGTAGATGCGCTCGCGCGGCGCAAACTTCTTCATTTCCACCTGCCCGGCAAGGATTGCGGTTTCGTCATCGTCGAGCAGGGAAAACAACGGGACACTTTTAAGCACTTCCGAGCTGCAAGTCATGGAGTTCTCCAGTGTGGGAGTGTTGATGCAAGTTGTTTGGCGGCGGAAGCGCGGCGCAGTGGAAAGTCGACTTCAAAGCCGATCTGTCCGCCGATTTTTGGGCTGGCAACGTGGCTGCCACCCAGGAGTGCGAAGGTCACTGCCGTGCGGCTGTTGATCTGGTACCAGCCTCCAGCCAGGCTCTGGAACTGGTCCTTTCCCAGACCCTTATTGTCCGCCACTGCGCCGTAGGCCTCCATACCCAGGCTGAGCCGCTGGTCACAGTCGTGCACCAGCGAGAGCCCCCCGGTGTAAACATGGCCGCGGGTGTTCTGGGTACCGATAACGCCGGTGCTGGTATTACCGGCGAACAGGAATCCAAAATTCGCGTTGAGCCTCGTCTTCTCCGTGATGGGCTCCTGGGCGATGGAATTGAGCCAGTAGTCAATCAGACCGGAACCGAGCTGCTGGCTCGTATCTCCAGTGGGAAATTCAATATACATGCTCGCAGAGAAGGCTGGCACGCTCAGAGGACGATCCGATTTGTGGAAGTTCCATTTGATGCCCAAGTCGGTATCTCCCGGCCCGTTGGAGGATTGCATTCCCTGCGTACGGAAGATGGAGAGATAAGGCGCATCGAAATCGAGTTCC
>JARLFZ010000027.1 GCA_031296305.1 Occallatibacter sp.
CGGCGCAAGCGGCAGCAGATTCCGCGCGGCGGCGACGAGCGCGATCGCGCCCGTTTCGCCAAGGCGCAATCCTATATGGTGCGGCGCGACGACAAGCTGACGTGCGCCAACATCCGCTGCCGCAAGCCATTCGAGATTACGACGCTGCAATCGCTGGCGTTTTTGGTGGACTAGGGCTCAGACGGCATCATTCGTAGTCGATGCAAGGACGGTGCGAGCTTGGAGGCTTGCACTACAGCCGGTTTGGAGACCGGCGCTACACGGTCGAATCTTCACTTCCCCTTCATCCGCACACCTCAGGAGGCGGGCGTGCTTACCCTGATCCTTCGAGGTGTCATCATGCGCATTTCGTCGCGTTTTGTTGTGCGGTCCGCGGGCCTCGTGCTGGGAATCGTTGTCCTGACGGCCGGTGCAATGTTCTGGTCTGGCGTGCATCGCTCGAGCGCGCCGGTACTGGCTGCGGAGTTGCAGCCCATCCAGCTTCCCAAGCCGGCCACCACCGGCGGCATGCCGCTGATGCAGGCGTTGAGCGCGCGCCAGACCACACGCGCGTTCCTCGATAAGCCGCTGCCACTGCAAACGCTTTCGGATTTGCTGTGGGCGGCCTTCGGCGTCAACCGCCCGCGCAACGTGCATCCCGGATTGGGCAGGACGGCGCCTTCGGCGCGCAATACGCAGGACATCCAGCTCGACGTAGTACTGGCGGATGGCGTGTATCTCTACGATGCGGAGCAGAATGTGTTGCGCCCGGTGGTCGCGGGCGATCTGCGCGCCGCCATCAGCCCGGCGCCTGCGGCTCACGCGGCGATAACGATTGTCTATGTGGCCCCGGCCAGGGATGACTACGCGCAGGTGGATTGCGGATTCATCGCACAGAACGTGTACCTGTTTGCGTCGTCGGACGGATTGAATGCGTGGTTCTATACCGTGCATGCGCAGGATGTGGCGGCGAAGCTCGGACTGGGCGCGGATCACGTGGTGCTGTACGCGCAATCGGTCGGGTATCCGCCGCAATAATTGCGCGCTGCCCCAGGTCTCGGAATCGAGATTGAGCGCGGGTGCCGGGCCGGTGCGACGAAGACTCCGGGCGGTGGCGCGGCGTGGCCGGTGTGTGATTCAATTGTGTATAGGAACGCCGGACCCGGAGGTCCCCAGCGAGTCAAGTCCGGTCGTGTCCTGTAAGGAGAAAACTCCATGGCAAATTCCCTTCTTCCCCCGGAAGAGCGCAATCTAACTCCCGACCAGGTGGAGGCGCTGGACAAGCGGCGCGCCCTGGGACACACGTTTCTGGTGATCGCCTGCCAATTTGCGGTCATGGCCACCATCCTGCTGCTGTGGGTGGGGCAGGATCTGACTTATTCGCCGGGCTGGCTGCATCCCATGGCGTTTTATTTCGTCATCGCGTTGGCGTTGATCGGGCTTTTCGGCGTCACCGGACTGGCGCTGCGCCGGGGCACGCCGCGCATCGACTGATGGCAGAGTGCGGGCTCTGACGAAGGCCCGCGTCTTCATTTCGGGCAGCGGCAAGTAGTCTATTCCGTTCAAAGCCCACTCGCACCTCCGCTGATAAACTAAAGAGAGATGATCCTCCCGTTCGTCCGCGAAATGTTCGCGGAGCTGGAGCATGCCCCGGGATTTGAACGCGTTCGCAGGCACCTGAGCCTGGGTGCGGGCCGGCGGCGTGTGTCCGGATTGACCTCTACAGCGCGAGCACTCTACCTGCCGCTGATGGCGCAGGCCGCCAAGCAGCCGGCGATCGTGATTGTGGCCGACAACAAGGCCGCCGAGGCGCTGGAACCGCTGCTCAAAGCCGGATGCGAGCTCACCGGCGCCGTAGATCCGGCACGCGTGGTGCGCTTTCCCGCGCACGATGTGCTGCCCTTTGAAAATCTTTCACCGCACCCCGACGTGCAGGAGCAGCGCGCAGCCGCGTTGTGGAAGCTGTCGACCGGGGCGGTGGATATGTTGATTGCGCCCGTCGAATCGGCGGCGCTGAAGCTCTTCGATCTCGAGTACTATGCGGGCCTGGCGGTGACGCTCAAGCGCGGCGAAGAGGTCGACATCGAGACGCTGACTGCGCATTTGGCGAGCGTGGGCTACACGCAAATGGATATCGTCGAGATGCCGGGACAGTTTACGCGGCGCGGCGGAATTCTGGACGTGTACTCGCCGGAATCCGACCGGCCGGTGCGCATCGAGTTCTTCGGCGATGAGATTGAGACCATCCGCAAATTCGATCCGGAGACGCAGCGCTCGCAGTCGGGACTAGATGAGACGCAACTGCAGCCGTTGACGGAAGCGCCGGTGACGGAGCCACTGCTGGCCGCGGTGAATGCAAGGCTGAGCCGGCAGCGCGTCGAAACTGAAGATGAAGAGATGGCAGTGGAGGCTGCGACGGCTGGCGGTGTAAGCGTGTTTCCTGGGTGGGAATTCTTCACTCCGGTTGCAGGGGCGGAACGATCGCTGCTTGGGCTGCTGCCGCGCAGCGCATTGATTGTGGATGAGCCGGGGATGGTGCAGAACCAGATCGATCGCTGGTGGAACAAGGTGGAACAGCGGCACGAGCGGTCGGGCATCGGCTCGCTGGTGCGGCCGGAGGATATTTATCTGCGGCCAGAAATGCTGCGCGCCGCGCTCGATGCGCACATGGGGCTGGATCTGGATCAACTGGGCGCGGTGGACGTGCTGGAAGAGGCGTCGACGCTGGGCGAGATCGAGTTGCCGACACGGCCCACACTGCGCTTTCACGGATCGATTCCCGCGCTCACCGAGCAACTGAAAAATTTGATGAAGACGGAAACGCGCATCGTGCTGGCCGCGCCGCACCAGGGCGACGTGGAACGGCTGGCAACGGTGCTGCGCGACTACGAGGTTCCTTACCGGCTGGGCAGCCGCGCGCCACGGCCCGGCGAAACCATGCTCGACGAAGGCAGCTTCCTGGCGGGCGATTTGCGCGTGCCGGTGATTGTGCGTTCACCGCTGGCTGCGGGCGTGGTCTTCGGCGAATCGAACTTGATCGTCTTTGGCGCGAACGATCTCTCCGACGAAGCCGATGTGGCGGCGCGTCCGGAGCCGAAGCGATCGAAGACCGCGGCGTTTGTTTCCGACTTTCGCGACCTGGGAGTCGGCGACTACGTGGTGCACGTGGAGCACGGCATCGCGCAGTACCAGGGGCTGAAGGAGATTTCGCAGGACGGGCTCTCGGTGGAGTTCATGATTCTGGAATTCGCCGAAGGCGCCAAGCTTTACGTTCCACTCACGCGGCTGGATCTGATTCAGAAATACCGTTCCACCGACACCGGGCCTGCGCCGGTCTTGAACAGGCTGGGCTCGCAGCAGTGGACCAAAACCAAGGCGCGCGTGCGCAAGGCCATGCAGGACATGGCCGCGGAGCTGCTGAAGCTTTACGCGCAGCGCCACACCGCGGAGGGCACGGCGTTCTCCAAAGACAACGAGTTCCAGCGCGAGTTTGAAGATGCTTTCGATTACAACGAAACCGACGACCAGATGGCGGCGATTCGCGCCGTGAAGTACGACATGGAATCGCCGACGCCGATGGACCGGCTGCTGTGCGGCGACGTGGGCTACGGCAAAACCGAAGTGGCCATGCGCGCGGCGTTCAAGGCCGTGCAGGACGGCAAACAGGTTGCGGTACTGACCCCAACCACGATCCTGAGCTTCCAGCATTTCGAGACGTTCAAGCAGCGCTTCGCGCAGTTTCCCATTCACGTGGAAATGATTTCGCGCTTCCGAACCGCAAAAGAACAGAAAGACATTGTGGAACGCGTGGCGACCGGCAAGGTCGACATTCTGATCGGCACGCACAGGCTGCTCTCGAAGGACATCAAGTTCCAGGACCTTGGCCTGCTGGTTGTCGACGAAGAGCAGCGCTTCGGCGTGCGCCACAAGGAGCGGTTGAAACAGTTGCGCAAGGAGATCGATGTGCTGGCGATGAGCGCCACGCCGATTCCGCGCACGTTGCACATGTCGCTGGTGGGACTGCGCGACATGAGCGTGATTGAAACGCCGCCCAAGGATCGCATGGCGATTCAAACCGTGGTGGCGAAGTTCGACGAGAAAATCATCCGGTCGGCGGTCGAAGTGGAGTTGGAACGCGGCGGGCAGGTATTTTTCGTGCACAATCGCGTGGAGTCCATTTACGAAATCGCCGCGCGCATCCAGGAGCTGGTGCCGGCGGCGCGCGTGGCCGTGGCGCACGGGCAGATGAACGAAAGCGAACTGGAGAAGGTAATGCTCGCTTTTATGCGCCACGAATTCGACGTGCTGGTGGCGACGACCATCATCGAGAATGGACTCGACATTCCGCTGGCGAACACGATTTTGATTAACCGCGCGGAGCGGCATGGGCTGAGCGAGCTTTACCAGTTGAGGGGGCGCGTGGGGCGGTCGAATCGACGAGCGTATGCGTACCTCTTGATTCCACCGGAAACTCAGTTGACGGAGATTGCGCGGCGGCGGCTGGCGGCGCTGAAGGAATTTTCGGACCTGGGCGCGGGATTCAAGATTGCGGCGCTCGATCTGGAGCTGCGCGGCGCGGGGAACATGCTGGGCGGCGAGCAGAGCGGGCACATCGAGGCGGTCGGCTTTGAGCTCTACACGACGATGCTGGAGGCCGCCGTGAAGGAGCTGAAGGGCGAGGGCTCGGAAGAGCGGCCGGCCACGCAGCTTAATCTCGGAATCGCTCTACGCATCGACGAGAGCTACGTGCCCGAGGAGAACCAGCGCTTACGGCTCTACAAGAAGATTGCCGGCGCGGTCAGCGAAGCGGCGATCAACGAGATTCGCGCCGAGATGGAAGACCGCTACGGCGCACTGCCTGACCCCACTGTGTACCTGCTGGAAGCGTCGCAGTTGCGCCTGGAATGCGAGCGCATGGGAGTGGCGCAGATCGACCGCAAGCGCAGCGAACTGCAGATTCGCTTTACTGAGAATGCCGCGGTCGATCCCACGCATCTGATGAAGCTGGTGGCGCGCAACGCCAAGCGCGGCGCGCAGTTTACGCCGCAGGGATTGCTCAAGCTGCCGCTAAAGGCCTCGCGACCCGACGAAGTTCTGCTGGAGATTCGCGAGTTGCTTTCGGGGCTGGCGCCTGCGCCGGTGAGTGCGTGAGGTAGCGGAGTTAGCGGGTTTGGCGGCGTCCAAGCCGCAGCGGTCATGTGCGGGTCGGGAGACCCGCACGACAGCCGGTCAGGAGACCGGCGGTACATTTCCTTCGCCAGCCTAAACAGTCTTCCATTTAATATTGCAGCCGATCGAGGGCTTCTGGTCGGCGGGAACGGGCTTTCCGGCGAGCACCAGATCGATGGCGGCACGCAGATCTTTTCCGGTGACCGGAATGCCGTTGCCGGGACGGCTGTCATCGTACTGGCCGCGATAGACGAGCTTGAAGTCGGAATCGAATAAATAAGGATCGGGCGTGCACGCGGCTTTATACGCGTGCGCCACGGCCTGCGACTCGTCGTAGAGATAAGGGAATTCGAAGCCGTTTGTTTCGGCTTGCTGCTTGAGGCCGGCGGGGCTGTCGGCGGGATGCGTGTTCGCGTCGTTCGAACTGATGGCGACGATGCCGAGCGGCTTTCCATCGTAATCGGCGCTGAGTTCGCCGAGAGACTTTTCGATGTGCTTGACGTAGGGGCAGTGGGCACAGATGAAGAGGACGAGCAGTGCCTTTTGTCCGCGGAAGTCGTCGCGGCGAATGGTCTTGCCGGTGATGGCGTCGGTGAGTGCGAAGTCGGGAGCGATGGTGCCGAGGTCGAGCATGGTGGATTCGGTAAGGGCCATGAATCTTCTCCTCATTTCGTAATTGCTCGCTATTCGGTGCGGGTCTGGAGACCCGCACTACAGCCGATCCGGAGACCGGCGCTACAAAAAAGCTCTCTTAAAATAATGGCGTCTGGCGGCCGGGTGCGGCAATTCCGAAATGCTCGTAGGCCAGGCGCGTGGCTACGCGGCCGCGCGGCGTGCGGTCCAGAAATCCAATCTGGATCAGGAACGGTTCGTACACTTCCTCGAGCGCGTCTTCTTCTTCAGCAAGTGTCGCGGCCAACGTGCCCAGGCCTACGGGGCCACCATCGTATTTCTGCATAATCGTCAGCATAAGCCGGCGATCAATCTCGTCGAAGCCGTGCGCATCCACTTCAAGCATAGTGAGGGCCGCATTCGCTGTGGGGCGGTCGATTGATCCGGAGCCGCGCACCTGGGCGTAGTCGCGCACGCGGCGCAGCAGGCGGTTGGCGATGCGCGGCGTGCCGCGGGAACGCAGCGCAATTTCCGCGGCGCCGTCCTGATCAATGGGGATCTGCAGCACCTCGGCCGAGCGCTCAACGATGACGCGCAGTTCTTCTTCGGTGTAAAACTGCAGGCGCAGCAGGATACCGAAACGCGAGCGCAGAGGCGACGAAAGCAGGCCGGGACGCGTGGTGGCGCCAATGAAGGTGAAGGGCTTGATCTCCATCACATGAGTGCGCGCCGCGGGTCCCTGGCCGATGATGATGTCGAGCTTGTAATCTTCAAGCGCGGTGTAGAGCTTTTCTTCGAGCACCGGCTGCAAGCGATGAATTTCGTCGAGGAACAGCACCTGGCGATCGCGCAGATTTGTGAGGATGGCGGTGAGGTCGCCCTGAATGACGAGGGCCGGACCCGAGCTTTGCTGGAAGCCGACGTCGAGTTCGTTGGCGATGATGGTGGCGAGCGTGGTCTTTCCCAAGCCGGGAGGGCCGAACAAAAGCACGTGGTCCAAAGCTTCGCCGCGGGACTTGGCCGCCTCAAGAGCAATGGCGAGTTGCTCTTTGGCTTTTGATTGCCCGATGAACTCGCGCAGCCAGCGCGGGCGCAATTTGAGCTCAAAACTCTGCTCTTCGTCGGCGCGCGCGGCGCTGACCAAACGTTCGGGAGAATTGTCGCGGGCGATGGCCATGTTCACCGCAAGTGTACAGCAAGACGCAGAGGAACCTTTGCCACCTCAGGCGCTGATCAGGGCTAGTGCGACTTGGCGTCGCGCCGACTTCAATGCAGCGAATTCCGACTGACAGGCCGCGCGCCAGAGAACTTCAACTGCCTGCATACGGCACATTTTTTGTGCCTGAAAACAGGCCGGTGATTACGTTTGTCACGTCTGTTTGGAGCAGCGTTAAAGGACTTATTGACTGACTTGGTGCGGAAATCGAAAGTAACACCTTCGTGCCATAAGGAGTTGAGTTTCTGTGACATATATTTGATGGCGTAAAGGCCAGCGAGAGTCTGCCATGACGCCGTTCGATCGACGTCAAAACCGGCTGCAGATTCCGGAGATCAAACATGCATGATCGCTTTTCACCGTGGGCACTCTTTCTGATTGCTCTTGTCCTGCCCATTGCCGGTTGCACGAGTTCTCAGGTGGACTCCCTCGCGGTTACACCCGCATCGCAGTCTCTTTCCGTGGGTCAAACCGTGCAGTTAACGGCTACGGGAACGACTGGCCACGGCAGCAATCATCCATCGACGACGCAGAATGTCACCGCCACGGCGACATGGACATCGAGTTCTCCCGCAGTGGCAAGCGTCAACTCCGCCGGTCTGGCGACTGCGCTGACCGCCGGGACCACGACGATCACGGCAACCATGAACGGCTTCACGGGAAACATCTCCGCGAGCGCAACCGTGACGGTGACGGGGTCGTCTGGCACCGGCGGCACCGGCGGCGCCAGCGGCACAGTGGCCTCGCTGACCATTCTCCCCGCTTCACAGTCGGTGGCGATACCCAACGAAACTACGCAATTTCTCGCGATTGGAACCACATCCACGGGCGCAACGGTCAATCTCACCAATCAGGTGGCATGGTCTACGAGCAGCACACAAATTGCCACGATCGGCGGGTCAACAGGACTGGCCACGGCGCTGACCCAGGGGACGGTGACGGTCATCGCTCTCTACACCAGCGGCGGGAGCACGATTGCGGGAACGGCGAGCTTTAGCGTGGCGGCGGGATCGACGGAACAATACACCGCTGTGACCCTGGTGCCGGCCTCGGAGTCGGTTTCGGCCGCGGGCCAGACCGGCCAATTTATCGCGCTTGCCACATCGGGAACGACCGGCCTCGAGGTTGACGTAACCAATTCGCCGCAGACCACGTGGAGCTCCAGCATCCCTTCGATCGCGTCCGTCACATCCGGACTCTCGTCGGGCAACGGCGTCATCACTGGCGCGGGCGCGGGAAGTACGACCATCACGGCCGAAGTGAAGAATCCCAACGGCTCCATCGTTTCGGCGAATGGCACAGTGTCGGCGACCCTCACGGCTCCTCCCGAGCCGCTACTGTCGCTCACCATCATCCCGAGTTCGATTTCAGTCGGGAACCTGCAGGACACCGGCAACTTCCTGGCGATTGGAACTTTCTCGTCGTCTCCGTACGTAGAGGACCTGACGAACACGGTGACCTGGCTCTCGTCATTTCCCAATGTCTTTCCCGTCAGCACCAATTCGACGCCCCCCAATCCGGGGGCGCCTGGTGGCATCGTCACCGCTTACGGCAATGGAAGCGCCACGATTATTGCCGAAGCTACATACCCAACAACGGGCTTGCAAGGTTTGGTCCAGACCGCTACGGCGACCTTCAATTGCCCGCTGGTGATGCCGTCAACCAATCCGCAGACCGGCGAAGTGACGCCGGGTTCCTGCTTTCCGGGTTCGCAGGCGAATGGCTTGCTGGTGACGCTCACCATCTATAACGAAGGCCTGAACACCACCAACTGGCTGGTGACAGCGCCCTCCGCCACGAATACGCCAAACGTGATCCATTGCGGTCCAGGCTGGGCCAAGAACGGAAACACCGGCGGCTCGGTCTGCACGGCGACCTACCCGCTCGGCAGCACCATCACCCTGACCGCGCCCGCCCAATCGGGAGTCGCCTTCGGTGGATGGTCCTATAACTGCGCAACGATCAGCCCTAACCCTTCAACTGCGGCCGGTCCAAACAGTTGCACCATCACGCTAGGCAATGCCCCGAACGGAACTGACAATTCCAATGTGACCATTGGAGCAATCTTCAACTAAGTTTGCATCACTTGAGTAAAAAGCCGTCCTGCAGGGCGGCTTTCTTTTTGCGCGCGAAAGAGCGCGGGGCGAGGCTGCGATCCTGTTCAAGCCGGCAGGTTGACGACTCCCGCCACAAGTTTGTAATGAAAGTTTTCGAAGGGTTCGCTGAGACTGACGGTTAGGTAAGTAACGAGCAGCTTGTCTTTAAAGAAGAAAGAATGCGGGTAGATACCGGCGGGCAGAAGATTCAGCTGATTGAGCCATTGCGGATCCGTAACGTCCAGATCATAGCGCGGGCGGCTACCATAATCCAGTCGGAACAGCGCTCGATTGCGGCGTTTGTTGTTTTTCTCGCGAATCCACCACCACAGATCCTCAGGTTGAACAAGCTCAAGAGAGTGCGTGGCACGGGCGTTGGCAAACTTGCCCGCATGAATCCTGTCGCCGTAATCGGCGAAAAGAACTGGGCGGTTGCTCACGAAATTCTCAAGAAAGAGCCTATCGCGCGGCTCGTCGAAGCGACATACGCGATGCCACCTCCCTTCCGCCGCAAATGCATCTTCCGGGTGGCTGTTTGAACCGCAGCTCTCCCCGATTTCGGCTTCGAACAGGTCGAGAAGCGCCGCCTCTGTGCCGTCCCGATAGCGAGTCTGCTCGACGGTGAGACAACCCGCGATCTTTCTGCCAACAAGGCGGACCCATCGCTTGGTCGCGAGATCGATCCCCGCAACACACCGGTGGTCATGTTTATATGAATTCGCAAGACAGAGAATCCGGTCAACGCTCATAGAGCTGACTTACCTCCGGAACTCAGATCTAGAGATGGTGAATGACTACATCGTTCCAGTGTTGCTGCAAATATTCGAGCGCCAATCTGCGGTGGCAATGCTCGGCGGACGCTTCGCTGCACAACAAAACGGTCCTTCTTTCGAAGCTTTGCTGAGAGATGGCCGACTCGACCTTTCGTGATCGAATCAACGCAAGATAGGCCTCCGTGTAGGTTTCCCAACTGCCCTTCTGTTTTTTGAGAGCGTCGAGAATATCCTGCGTGGGCGCGAGCAGCGGTTCATGCTCGTACGCAGCGCCACAGATCTCCTCAAGAAAGTATTTGAGATCGGATTGCTTTGCGAAGCCCGCAAGTTGCGACGTGTTATTCAAACGCACATCGAGCAGGCGTTCGATGCCAGCGGCTTTCAGTGCGCCGAAGAACTCGCCGGCACTTTTTTTCGTGAAACCGATGCTGTAGATCTCCATTGGTCCTCGTCCAACTCGGCAAACAGGGCAGGTTGCCCGCTTTCCAGAGGCTTGCCGGACTCGGCAGTTATTTGCGCGTCCGTTTGCAGACGCCCATCGGCACGGATGTGGAGCAGTTCGTGGCCATGCTCGGCCAGGACCCGCCCCACCAGCAGCCGGCGGTGGCAATGAGCCGGATCTTCCTCGCCGCACAACAGAGCCACTCGAAAAGGGGCGATTCCGCGTTCCAACCGCTCTATACCTTTCATGAATGCCGGATCGGACTTCATGCGGCCGTAGAGCGCGTGGCCGTTCTTGTCGTAATACGCCGGATCGGCGGGACGGCCGCCCAGTTCCGCGCCCAGAAAAATGTATTTGATCCCGCTTTCGGTGAGTTTTCTCTGCAGGCCTTCACGGTCGAATTGAGGGGCAAAGCGGGAATAGGGCGCGGACCGGATGTCCACAATCACATTGACTTGATGGCCCGCCAGAAGCCCGGCAAATTCCTCCCAAGTGTGCGCTGAATGGCCGATCGTGTAGACAGTGCTCATGGAGGACTCAAGCCAAGCATAGCACTGGTTTGAAATCGCCGCGGATGGTCAGGAGAATGCCCGCGTCTCCCAGCGCCTCCGTTTAGACTGGTAACGTCCGCTCGATTCGCATGACCCACCGGTTTCAAGCCCTCCGCCGCTTTCGCTTCAATCTGCCGCAACGCATCGCGGCGGGCTTGCTGGCCCTCTTTCTCCTGCAGGGATTCTGGCTCATCAGCCGCCAGACACTGACAGATATCGACTACCAATACGCGCGCTGCGGACGCGAGACCTGGGAAAAGCCTTCACCCCTGGCCGGCTACTACACCTCCTGCGGGAACATCCACGACGGCATTCTGGCGTACCGGCTGGCCGGGCTTCCGCTCACGCTCAATCTTCTGGTCGAGCGCGGGCTCGACCTTGTGCGCAAGCCGGAGAATCGCGTCGTACAAGAGAGCGGCGGCGAGCTGAGCACGTGGGAACTTCGCCACCAAATGACGCACATCCTGTTGCTGCTGCGCCTGCCATTTCTCTTTGCCGGCTTCCTGCTGGGCGGATGCATCTGGTGGGTCACGCGACGGCTTTATGGCAATCTCGGCGGCTATACGGCGCTGGCGCTCTATTGCTTTTCGCCCGCCGTGCTGCGCGCCTGCGTCACGCCGAATTCCGAAGTGCTGGCTGCGCTGGGAATCTTCGGCGGCGTATATACGTGCATCGGCGTTGCCCATGCCATGCAGGGCCCGGTTGCCAAGTGGCGCCCGCGGATGGTTCTGCTCACGGCGATTTTTGGCGTTGCGGCAGCGGCGCATATCGTGGCGTTGCCGCTCGCCGCTCTGCTCGGCTTGACGGCCATGCTCTGGGTCGCCGAAGGGCACAGGAGCCAGGCATTGCCCGTAGTGCTGGTTGCCGCTGTGGGCGCGCTGGTGCTGGTCTTTGCGTGTTACGGATTTTCGCTCGACGCGGCGAGCTATGTCTTCCGCTCGGGGGCAGGGTTCCTGTCGGTCTCGCTGGATCCGGCCAGGCGGTTCTTTGGTTCACTCGCCAATAGCGGCATCACAATTGCCGCGTGTGCCGCGGCGATGTTGTACCTGGGCACGCGCAAATCGCGCTACTTCGGCAACACAGCTCCGCTAATTTGCGCTTTGGTCTGTATGGTGCTGATTATGGCGGGCTCTCCGGGAAATCCGTGGCTCTGGGCGCAGCCGTTTCTGCTCACGTTTGTGGGCGGCGTGTTTGCCGACGCGTTCGACGTTCCGCGAGGACGCTGGGCGATCGGCGCGGCGGGAGCCATTGTGGCGCTGCAGGCGGTGCTCTGCGTGCTGAGTTTGCCGGGGCTGGTGTAGAAAGTGAAAAATGCACTTGAAGACATTAGGCATTGCGGAGCATAATGAGGGCAACTGGGAAGTTGGTCTCCATGACGAATTTGTCCAGGAGTTTTGGCAGCTGCCCAGACACGCCAGAGTGGAAATCACCGGATTGATGGTGAATCTGCGCGAAAAGGGTCCGCTTCTCGGGCGTCCACAGGCTGACACCTTGAATGGATCGCGCTACGCCAACATGAAGGAGCTGCGATTCAAAGCCGATGGCGGCGTCTGGCGCGTGGCTTTCGCCTTCGATCCTGCGCGCAAAGCCATTCTGCTCGTGGCTGGAGACAAGGCAGGCGTGGGGCAGGGCCAGTTTTACCGCAACCTGATTCGCGTCGCAGACGCGCGCTTCGAGCGGTATCTACAAGCATTTCGCGCAAAGTGAGGAGATTGCCATGACAGTTTCGCTCGAGGAGGTTTTGAACCAGATGCCGGAGGAGGAGCGCGCAGAAGTTTTTCGGCGTGCCGACGAGATTCGCCAGGAAATCAACCTGCGCGAGATGCGCCGCCTGCGCAAACTCACCCAGGTACGGCTGTCGAAGAAACTCAAGATTGGACAAGAGGGAGTTTCACGCATCGAAAAGCGCTCGGATCTCTACCTTTCCACACTGCGCGATTATGTGGAGGGCGTGGGCGGCAAGCTCTCGCTGGTGGTGGAATTTCCCGACCGGGCACCGGTTGTTCTGAGCGGATTTGGCGAGGGAAGCGAGTCCTCGAAACCCAGGAAACAAGCCGCAAAACGTGGCAAACGACCGGCCCGGTCAAAGGCCGGAAGACGCGTTGCCGCCTGAATGCGCATTTCGGTATAGCGAAACAGGAAGTCATTTATAAAGTAAAGAAATATAAGGAGTTATTTCCGCATCCGCGCCTTGCTAAAAGGCCCCTCGAACCTCTAAAATAAAGACTAAGAGCTGCGGACCCGGCCCCGCTTTTTCCGGACTTTTTTGCCGCCTTCCTGCAAGCCCTAAAAAAACTATGGCAGACGATCAGAATCCTCAGCTTCCTCTCGACGGGGCGAACCCTCCCGGCGGCACGAACCTCATTCCCATCAACATCGAAGAGGAGATGCGCCGCTCCTATCTCGACTATTCGATGTCGGTGATCATCGGGCGCGCGCTGCCTGACGCCCGCGACGGATTGAAGCCCGTGCACCGTCGCATCCTTACGGCGATGGATCGCGAGGGAATGCAGCACAACAAAAAGTACTCAAAATGCGCCGGCGTGGTTGGCGAGTGTTTGAAGAAGTACCATCCGCACGGAGATTCGTCGGTGTACGACGCCTTGGTGCGCATGGCGCAGCCGTGGTCGTTGCGCTATCCGCTGGTCGACGGCCAGGGCAACTTCGGCTCAGTGGACGGCGATCCGCCGGCGGCTTACCGGTACACCGAGTGCCGCATGGAACGCATTGCCGAAGAGATGATGGCCGACATCGAAATGGAAACCGTGGACATGGTTCCTAATTTCGATGAAACCACCGATGAGCCGTCGGTGCTGCCTACGCGCATTCCGACGCTGATCGTAAACGGCTCCAACGGCATCGCGGTGGGCATGGCGACCAATATTCCGCCGCACAATTTGACCGAAGTGCTGAACGCGACGATCGCGCTGGTGAAGAATCCCAAGGGCGGGCTGCTTGAGGTGCTGAAGCACGTGCATGGACCCGATTTCCCGACGGCAGGCATCCTTTACGGCCGCGCGGGAATCGTGGACGCTTATCGCACCGGCCGCGGACGCTTCCTGATGAGGGCGCGCGTGGCCATTGAGAACGTCACCAAGGATCGGCAGGCGCTGATCGTCACCGAGCTTCCCTATCAAGTAAACAAGTCCGTGCTCTTCAAGCGCATCTCCGAGCTGGTCGAAAACAAGATCATCTCCGAGATCGACACCAACACCGAATGGACGCGCGACGAAAGCGACCGCGACGGCATGAGGATGGTGATCGGCCTCAAGCGCGGCGCACAGCCAGAGATTGTGCTGAACCAGCTCTACAAGCACACGCAACTGCAAGAGAGTTTTTCCATGATCTTCCTGGCCGTGACCAACGGCCAGCCGAAGGAATTGCCCCTAGCCGATGCCATTCAGCTTTTCATCGACCACCGCATCGACGTGGTGCAGCGGCGCACGGTTTTCCTGCTGCGCAAGGCGCGCGAACGCGAGCACATCTTGGAAGGCCTGAAGATCGCGCTCGACAATCTCGACGCCGTGATCAGGATCATCCGCGCATCGAACTCGCGCGTAGATGCTCGCGAGAACTTGTACGCATGGGGCAAGGGCAAGGACATCGTCATCCGCCTGGACCGCGAGCCCGGACCTCGCGAAGAAAAGGGCCTCACCCTGCGGCAGGTCGATGCCATTCTCGAACTGCAGCTCTACCGGCTCACGCAACTCTCCGTGGACGAGATCCTGAAAGAGTTGGGTGAGATCCGCGCGAAGATTGCCGAGTATGAGGAGATTCTGGGCAGCGAAAAGAAATTGCGCGCGGTGATTGTGAAGGAGCTTGAAGAGGTTCTGCAGAAGTACGGCGACAAGCGCCGCACCGAGATTGTGGACGAGAGCGCGGAGCTTCAGCTCGAAGATTTGATCGCCGATGAGCAGGTTGCGGTGACGGTGAGCCACCAGGGCTACCTGAAGCGCACGCCCATCTCGATCTACCGCCAGCAACGCCGCGGCGGCACGGGACGCATGGGGATGAAGACGCGCGAGGAGGATTTTGTCGCGCAGCTTATCGTCGACTCCACGCACTCCTATCTGCTGTGCTTCACGAACATCGGCCGCGTCTATTGGCTCAAGATCTACGAGATTCCCGACGTGGGCGCCGCGGGCAAAGGCAAATCCATGCAGAGCCTGCTCGACCTGCAACAGGGCGAGACGGTGCGCGCCATTCTGCCGGTGCACGACCTCGAGGAAGAGGGCAAATACATCCTCTTCGCCACGCAGAAGGGCACCGTGAAGAAGACGCCGCTTAAGGATTTCTCGAACGTCATGTCGCGCGGCATTATCGCCATCGGCATCGACACGGACGACGAACTGGTGGCGGCGCGCATTACCGACGGCTCGCAGATTATTTTCCTGGCCACGCACCTGGGAATGGCGATTCGATTTGAGGAGAGCGACGTACGCTCCATGGGCCGGCCTGCTTATGGCGTACGCGGCATCGCGTTGGTCAAAAACGATTACGTGGTCGGCGTCGCCGTTACACCCAAGGAGCACGCTGCCGGCGCCTATCGCATTCTTTCCGTCAGCGAAAACGGCTTCGGCAAGCGCACCGACGTCGAGGAGTACCGCCTCCAGACGCGCGGCGGCAAGGGCGTCAAGAACATGGCCGTTACCGACCGCATCGGCCGCGTGAGCAGCATCCAGCTTGTCGACGACACCAGCGAACTGATGGTGATCAGCCAGTTCGGCAAGATCATCCGTGTCGACACCAAAACCATTCGCAACGCCGGCCGCGCTACCCAGGGCGTTCGCCTTCTCAACCTCGAGCCCGAAGACAAGGTCGCCGCGGCGGTGATCATCCCACCCGAAGAACTGAACGGGAACGGGAACGGCAATCATGAGGGTGAGCAGGGGACGCTGCTGCAGTAGGATGTAGGTGGACAATGAGCGTCAACCGAACAATTCGCAAAGTAACGGACCTCAAGGCGCAACGATTGGAGACCTACCGCTATTGGCAAAGCCGCTCTGCGGCAGAGCGAATGGATGCTATCGAAGAGGTTGCCCGAGACGTGTACTTCGCCAAGGGGATCGATTTGGACCGCAGGCCTTCAAGCAAGATACTTGTCCGCGTCGTACGTCCAAATTGGAAGGCAGCCTGAAACCTGAACGTAAGAGGAGCGGGGCTGCACAATGTTCAAAGATCAAAGAGACATCGTGGTCGCATTCAACGCCCACGGCGTAAAGTATCTCGTCATCGGCGCTCACGCCGTAGGCATTTACGCTGAACCTCGTGGAACAAAGGATCTCGATCTATTCATCAAGGCCGACGAGGCAAACAGCAAGGCGGTTTTTGCAGCTCTCGCGGAATACGGCGCCCCGCTCCGCAAAATGACTCCCGCCGACTTCAATGACAAGCCGTCATCCGTTTTTCAGCTCGGCATGGAACCCAATCGCGTAGACATTTTGCAGGGAATCGCGGGAGTCACCTTCGATAATGCCTGGAAATCCAGGGAGGAAAGAATCCTCGACAAAGACACGCCGGCGCACGTCATCTCGCGCGAACATTTAATTCAAAACAAGCTCGCCGTGGGACGGCACCAAGATCTCGCCGACGTGGAGAAGCTCCGCGAAGCAGCGGCCTTGAAAGGAAAACGGCCCAAGGTCGTGCGCAAACGTCGCCGCAAACCATAGGTGTCAGGCAAGCTCAGGCTCGGCTTTCTTCCGCGACCAGAACAAATAGACCGGAACCCCCAGCAGCACCAGGATCAGGCCGGGCCACGTGTATTGCGGCTTGTAACGCAGAAGGGCCGCGCAGATGCCTGTGGCCATCACGATGTAGAGGGCCGGCAGGAATGGATAGCCAAAGGCCTTGTAGGGTCGCGGCGTGTTGGGCTGCTTGATGCGCAGGACGAAGAGTCCGAGGATGGTGAGGATATAGAAGACCAGCACCGCGAAGATGATGTAATCGAGCAACTGGCCGTAGGAGCCGGAGACGCAGAGGATGGTGGTCCAGATAGCCTGCACTACCAGCGCGGCGGCCGGTGTCTTGTAGCGCGGGTGGAGTTGGCCGACGAAGCGGAAGAAGAGACCGTCCTGCGCCATGGCGTAGTAAGCGCGCGCGCCGGAGAGAGTGATGCCGTTGGCGCAGCCGAAGGTTGAGATCAGAATCGCCGCAGCCATGAGATAACCGCCAAGGTGCGGAAAAATCTGCTGCAGCACTGCGGCGCCAATGCGGTCCTCGGCGGCATATTGCACGCCGCGCGCAAAGATGGTAGCGCCGTGCGGATCGCCATGCAACGGAAGTACCAGAATGTACGCCGTGCTGGCGAGAAAATACACGACCAGCACAAAGCCGACACCGAACGCGAGCGAGAGAGGCACGTTGCGCCGCGGGTTCTTGATTTCACCGGCGGTAAACGTGACGTTATTCCACGCGTCGGCAGAGAAGAGAGAGCCGGTCTGCACCACGGCAAGAATCACGATCGTGCTGACCATCACGATGGGCCCCTGCGCGCCCACCTGCACGGGATGCAGCGAGGACCAGCTTGCATTGCGCCAGAACTCGCTCCAGTGGCTGCCGAAGTTTGCGGCAATTGCCAAGGCGTTGCGGCCCACGGTGAATCCCAGAAGCACGAGGGCTGCGAGCGAGAACGCCTTGGCCACTGTGAAAACGTTCTGTAGCAGGGCCCCGAAGCGCACGCCGCAGATATTCACTGCTGCCACGAACATTACGACGACGATGCCGGCGAGATTCGCGGTGCTCACGCCGATATCCATGTTGCCCAGCACCATGGGGCCGACGGGAATGGCCGGCACGTGCGCGATGTGCCACAGCCAATGTGTACTCGAAACCGACGGAAAGAAGACGCCCAGGAATTTGCCAAAGGCCACGCAAACCGCGGCGATGGTCCCGGTCTCAATGACGAGAAACAGCGTCCAGCCGTAAAGAAATCCCCAGAGTGGCCCGAGCGATTCGCGCAGGTAGACGTATTGGCCGCCGGCCTTGGGCATCATGGCGGCCAGTTCGCCGTAGCTCAGGGCGCAGATCATGGTCATGACCGCGGTGATGACCCATGCGCCCAGGTAGAGCGCCGGAGAGTTGGTGAGCCGCGCGATGTCGCAGTCGACGATGAAGATGCCGCTGCCGATCATGGACCCCACGACGATCGTGGTGGCGCTGAACAGGCCCAGGCTCTGCACCATCTGCGGACCGGGACTCGAGTTGGAATGGACGGAGGCCTGCGGAGGACGGTTGCTCCCTTCCTGGCCGCTTTCGGGCTGTTGTTGCATGTCGGTTATGGTATCCCAAATGGTTGATTCCATGACACTGGAAGGTGACTTGCACCTTTACGGCACATTCGAGCCTCGAGATTTGAGTTGTTTCTGCCGGTCTGAGATCTGCAACCGGGGCCTGGCCCTGTGGATAAATGATGCAACCAGATTCTCTTTTCAGGCGTCAAAATGGTTGAACGGGACGGCGTGTCCACTCGGGAGAAGCATTTGGGTGTAGCCTTGGAGCCCCTACGGGCTCGCTTCTTCACCCTCCGCCGGCGGAAGGTCTTTTCCCTCACCCGTGGCGATCGGATATCCCGGTATAAGTCGCCCCCGATTTGCAGTGAGCGGCAACCCGAAGGGCGCGGCAGCCCGTCTACACACGGCTTGCCTACCGTCGTCAGGGGCCTTAAGTTCCAAGACCATAGCGGGTTCGGGCTCATTCTCCGGAGGTGCATCTTGTCTCAACCGATGCGAGAACCGGTTCGATCGGACTCCGCAGTGCAGCGCGTGATTGAAATCCTCGTCGATAGCCAGGATGGACTTGCCACTGCGGGCGAAAGACTTCAAAATCAATCGCTGAAGCGATATTTCTTCGCTGAGTCCCTGCTGCGCGCGCAATTTATCGACGAGCTGGAGACGGCCCTTCGCCTTCGAGGCGTGAGCACATTCTGGGAGAAGGGTAGCGCGGTAGCGACCCTTCACCGCACGTGGGCTCGCATCAAGTCCAGGTTCATAGGCGGAGATCACACGCTGCTGGTCACCGCCGAGCAGGGTGAAGACGCCGTCACGGAAGTCTACTGCAAAGCCTTGGAGACCTACCTGCCTACGTCCATCCGCGAGATTCTGACGGCGCAGGGAGCGCACATCGAGTTGGTCCATGAATTTCTGAGAACGGAGCGTGACGCCCCAGATGCGAGGGGCAAAATGGCCGGGAGAGCAGTGCCCGCAAGTCACGAAGTTGCGCGTTGACGGCCTGGCATCCGCCGCATCACTGAACCAACCTTCTACTTTTATGGTCCCCGGAGGGGATGAATTACCGCCCAGTACTGGTTTTACATAAGTTATTGAACGTATTGAACGCTCAAAACTGCCCAAGCGCAGGTAACGCGGTACTTGAGTACGCTACAAGTACACGAGATTTCAGACGAAAACGGAAATCGCGCTCGGTCGTTCTTCGATCCGGGGAAAACGGCGAACGGGCTCACTGAGCGCTAAGACGGTTCCTGCCGGGGCTGGCTGCTCGTACGAGATCGTCAAGCAACCTATTCGCACAGTTCTGCCATCAAACAACTCGATGATTTTTCGTGGGCCGGCACAGCCAAGGGTTGCGTCAGCCAACGAGTTGGATTTCTACGTGTATCCTGTGAAGATGCAGCGATGGAATGCACCTCGGCCATTCAGTCTCCCGGTGATCCTCGGGTCCGTGGGGCTGGCTGTGTGTGTGTTCGCATGGGGCCTGCAATATAAGCTCTCACTTTATGATTCACCTCAGACAGCTTCTCATCGTTCTCAGCGAATTCCGCAGGCCAAACTCTTATCCAGAAATGAGCGATCGGGAACGACGGAAAGCCCACAGGTAGTTCGAGCGAAAACCTCTGCCAAGGTTAGCTACGCCGTTCCTACTGCCGTCTTCCTCTTCCTATTGCTGGCCATAAATGTATTCAATCTACAAGAATCACGCCAAAGAATTCAGCGCACGAATCATTCGTGGCATCTTCGTCGTGGACTATTCAATATCTTCTTCGTTCGACCCCCGCCGCTTCTCGCCTAATTGGTCCTCGCCCTTAAGTATTGACGCATCGTCGCCGGCCAGCTGGCCGGGCGTCGCGTGGCCCATTCACAGCCGACGAACCGTGCCACATCGTTTTGGCACCGGCAGTCGCAGGGTTTCAATTTCGAGGTGCAATCAAATCATGCGAAAGCAGACTTACTTGATTCTCTTCATAGGATTGGCGTTTACGGTGGTGGCCAGTCTAGTTGCCTGTCACTCAACGGATAGCAATTCAACGGCGAGAGCCGCGGCAATTCCCTCCGCAAAGGTTGCCACAGCGCAGCGGGGCGATATTTCGCATGTGCTGACGCTCGCCGGCCAATTCCAACCCTATCAAGTTGTGGATGTGCACCCCAAGGTTAGCGGCTACATGTCACGCATCAACGTGGATATCGGCGACGTCGTTCATCGGGGCCAGACGCTGGCGATCCTGGAAGTGCCGGAGTTGAAGGCGGAGTTGCAGCAAACAGTGTTCCAACTCCAGCAGACCAAAGAAGAGATTGCGCAGGCGCAGAACGGGGTCAATCGCGCAGAGGCGGAACACACGGCTCTGCACGCTGCGTCAGAGCGGCTGAAGCAAGCGGCCCAGGGAAGGCCGGGGTTGATTGCGCAACAGGAACTGGACGATGCCCAGGCCAAGGATTTGTCCTCGGAGGCCCAGGTAGACGCAGCCAAATCGGCGTTGGCGGCGGCGCAGCAACACGCAAACGCATCACGGTCGGACAATCAGCGCATTGCGGCGATGGAAAACTACACCAACGTGACGGCGCCTTTGGACGGGGTTGTGATTTGGCGCTACGCGGATACCGGCGCACTGATTCAGGGCGGCACCAACTCCAACGATCAGGCGCTTCCCATTGTGCGGCTGTCGCAGAGCGATCTTCTCCGGCTGCGCATCCCGGTGCCTGAGGACGATGTGAAATTCGTCCATGTCGGCGACCAGTTGCAAGTGCGCGTGGATGCGATCGGCCGTTCGTTTACGGGGAAGATTGTGCGCTTTACGCGCGAAGTGAATTTCGAAACCCGGACCATGGAAACGGAAGTGGATGTGGAGAACAAGGATCTGTCCATTGCGCCGGGGATGTATGCCAACACCATGTTGCAACTGGCAAATGTAACCAACGCAGTGACGATTCCTGTTGAGGCGCTGGTGCTCAATGGGAAGCAGGAGACTGTCTACGTTCTCGACGGCAGCAATCGCATTCATATTCGCAACGTCGCGGTGGGACTCGAGGGATCGAAACTCGCCGAGATCACCAGCGGTCTCAACCCTGGCGACCGCGTGGTAACAGGGGGCCAGGATAAATACCAGGAGGGCGAAGAAGTGAGTCCGTTGCTCACCGCTTCGCCCGCCTCGGAGACGGTGCAGGAATCGGGCGGAATGATCGACATGAAGGCCGAAACGGGCGATGGAGGCGCGCACTGATGCCGAAGTTTGCTCTCAGATTTCCCTTCTTCATTATCATGTTGTGCTTGCTGGTATCTCTCGTGGGAGCGGTCAACATCGCTCAGATGCCGGTAGATTTGTTTCCCAAGATTGACTTGCCGGTGGTGGTGGTGGCCACGTTCTACAACGGAATGCCACCGCAGCAGATTGAAGCCGACATAACGAATACGTTTGAACGGTTCTTCACTCTGGGCGCCAATATCGACCACAGTGAGTCGCGCTCGCTGACGGGCGTGAGCCTGATCAAGATCTACTTCAAGCCGGGCACGGATCCGAATGCGGCGTTGAGCAACATCGCCAATCTGGCCATGGCCGATTTGCGGCGATTGCCGCCCGGAACCCTGCCTCCGGTGGTGCTGGGGATGGATGCTTCAACGCAGCCGGTGTGCCTGGTGACGCTGAAAGGCCAGGGGCTGAACGAGACCAATCTGAAAGATCTTGCGCAGTTCCAGGTGCGCAACCAGATTTCGAACGTACAGGGAGCCTCGGTGCCGCAACCTTTCGGGGGCACCTACCGGCAGATCCAGATTTATGTGGATCCGTTGAAGCTTGAGGCGCGCAACCTGAGCCTGAACGACGTGGTGACGTCAGTAAACAGCTCCAACCTGATTCTGCCCGCGGGCGACGTGCGCATTGGATCAAAGGACTACAACATCTACGCCAACAGCCAGTTTCCTGATGCGAACGCGATGAACCAGATGCCGTTGAAGTCGGTGGGCAACTCGTCGGTGCTGGTAGGCGACATCGGCAAAGCGATCGACGCTGGAGCCTTGCAATACAACATCGTGCGCATCGACGGACAGCGTTCGGTTTACGTGCCGGTCTTCAAGCAGGGCGGCGACAGCAACACCATCACCATCGTCAACGGAATGAAGGCCGCGATCAAGCATCTGGTCGATATTCCCGAATCCCTGCAGACGGCAGTGGTATTTGACCAATCTCTTTTCGTCAAACTGGCGATCAAGAACGTTTCGAAAGAAGCGCTCATCGGACTGGTGCTGACCGGGGTGATGATTCTCGTGTTCCTGGGCAGTCCGCGCGCCATGATCGCCGTAGTCATTTCCGTTCCGCTTTCGATGGTGGTCTGCTTGTTGCTCGTCGGTTTCACGGGTGGCTCCATCAACACCATGATCCTGGGCGGACTGGCGCTGGTCTTTTCCAGGCTGATCGATAACGGCGTGATTGTGCTTGAAAACATCTTCCGGCACATGGAGTTGGGTGAATCACCTCAAGTCGCCGCGGAGAAGGGCGGAACAGAAGTCTCAATGGCGGTGCTCGCAGCCACCTTCACTACCTCCATCGTGTTTTTCCCGGTGACGTTTTTCACCGGTGTGAGCAAGTACATCTTCACGCCGATGGCGTTGGGCGTGGTACTCTCGATCTTCGCATCGTACTTCTTCGCCATGACCGTGGTGCCGCTCTTCTGCGCCAAATTCATCCGTTTGCACGGCGATGTCGAAGGCAGCCAATCTCATCTGGGCTTCTTCACACGCTTCGAAGCAAAGTTCAACGACAAGTTCCAGGCCATGCTGAACTGGTACGAAGGTCTTGCGATGCGCGCGATGGAGCGGCCTGGCTTTATTGCCGTAGCGATATTCGGCGGCGTGGTGGTGCTGCTGTTGGTTACGTTTCCCTTCATTGGACACGCCTACTTTCCTCGCACTGACCCAGGCCAATTCATCATTGACATGCGCATGCCAAGCGGCACGCGTCTTGAGGTGAGCAACGGCTACGTCGCAAAAGTCGAGGACATTATCCGCAGTGTGGTGCCCTCAAAAGATCTGGGTATGATCGTCTCCAACATCGGTGTCTATCCCGATCTGTCGGCGATCTACACGACCAATGCCTCGATGGACACCGCCTTTGTGCAGACCAGCCTGAAGGAGGGCCACGGTACCGGCAGCTATGAATACATGCGCCGTGTACAGGAAAAGCTCGCGAGAGAGATGCCGGAGCTCTCGATCTATTTCCAAGCCGGCGGTCTTGTCGATTCGGTGATCAATCAAGGGCTGCCCGCTCCCATCGACATTCAAATCAAGTCGCAGGATATGAATGCCTCCTATGCCCTGGCCACGCAACTGGCAGCGAAGATCAAAGCGATGCCCAACGTGAGCAGTGTGTATATCCCGCAAAGCATCGACTACCCCGGCCTGGCGCTGAACATCGACCGCGAGCGCGCCAGCTTGATCGGGCTTTCGGCCAAAGACGTGGTCGACGATGTGATCACGGCGCTCACTTCGGACGGCATGGTGGCTCCCAGCTATTGGATCGATCCGAAGAGCGGCAACAACTACATGGTCACGGTGCAATACGCAAACAGCTGGATTGACAACATGTCGATGGAGGACATGAAGAACATTCCTCTGCGCGGCGTGCGCCCTGCTGGCTACAACCCGATGCAGGAGAGCAGGCGGTCGGATCCAACCTCATCGCAGATGCCCGGCAACGAGAACTCGGCGGGCTATGTGCCGTTGGGGGCGGTGGCTAGTATCCAACAGATCAACACGCCCACGGAGGTGGACCACAACCAGATTCGCCGCGTGATCGACATTTATGTGGCCACCAAAAGCGAGGCACTGCAGGGCGTGGGCGCGAATATCGAACGCCTGCTGGCTGACACGAAGCACGACAAGAACACGGTGATTGCTGTGAGGGGCGCTGTGATGAGCATGAACCAGGCATTCCACGACTTCGGCGTTGGCCTCATCATTGCCATCCTGCTCGTCTACCTGATTCTGATGGCCCAGTTCGCCTCGTTCATTGACCCTTTCATCATCCTGATGGCGATTCCACCGGGGCTGGCTGGCGTGGCGCTCATCCTCCTGTTGACGGGCAGTTCACTGAACATCATGTCGCTGATGGGAGTGATCATGATGGCCGGCATCGTGGTGTCGAACAGCATTCTCATCGTCGAGTTCGCGGGGATTCTTCACAAGCAGGGTATGGGGCTGAAAGCCGCGGTGGTGGAGTCGTGCAAGGTTCGCCTGCGCCCCATCCTGATGACCTCGCTGGCGACGCTGCTCGGCATGATTCCGATGGCGCTGGGACTGGAGGCGGGTAGCGAACAATATGCGCCGTTGGCGCGGGCAATCATCGGCGGATTGGCGCTCTCTGTTGTTGTCACCATGTTCCTGGTTCCAGCGGTGTACCTGGTAGTCCATGGACGGGACGAAGTCAAGACCGCGGTCGCGGAGGAATAGACATGACTGAATCCGTAAAGAGAATAATGATCCGTTCCGCGTGCGCGTTAATGTTACTGGTCTTTTTGCCGTGCGCGATGCGCTCGCAACAGGCGCAGGCGCCGGCGGCGCCAATGCCTTCACTGCAACTGCCGGCTGCACAAGCACCAGCTGGTCCTGTTGTGTCCTTGGGACCGAGACTGACGCTGGCGGATGCAGAGCGCATGGCGATCGCGCACAACCCGAACATCAGCGTGGCGCGGCTCCTTGCGCTGTCGCAGGCGCAGTTGACGCGGGAAGTGCGTTCTGCCGAACTGCCCACGCTGAAAGGTGACTTGACCGCAGTAGGCGCACACGAAAACAGCCGTATCACCGCAGGCCTGTTGAACAATCCATCAGTTTACGACCGGGCCGCGGGCGGCTTGACGGTGAGCCAACTCATCACCGACTTCGGGCGCACGCACAACCTGGTGCGGAGCGCGCAATCGAACGCGCAGGCGCAACTCGAAAACGAGCGTGCCACAGAGCTCGATATCACGCTGACAGTAGATCAGGCGTTCTATCAGGTGTTGACGAGCCAGGCGGTGCTGAAGGTGGCTGAGGAAACGGTAAACCAGCGCCAGGCAACCGTGGACCAGGTTGGCGCTCTCGCCAAGGCAAAGCTGCGGTCGGATCTCGACCTGAGCTTTGCGGACGTGCAACTCTCACAGGCCAAGCTGCTTTTGCTTGACGCCCAGAATGAGGCCGCCGATGCCATGGCGCGCCTCAACACGGTGTTGGGCTCCGAGCGGGATGAACAATACACGCTTGTGGATGAGACTACGGCAAGCCCTGAGCCTGCGCCCCAGGACGCCGAGGCGCTGCTGCAAACGGCTTTTGCCGCGCGTCCCGATCTTGCCGCGCTCAACTCGAGCTACACCGCTGCCCGCCAGTTCAGCACTGCCGAGCACGAACTGTGGATGCCGACCGTTTCGGCGCTGGCCGCGGTGGGTGGTACGCCGGTGCGTGCGGATCAGATTCAATCCTCGTGGTACGGCGCCGCTGGCGCAAACATTAGCATTCCGGTCTTCAACGGATTTCTGTACAACGCCCGCGCACAGGAGGCAAAGCTGCGCGCCAATGCTGCCGGGGAACAAGTGAGGAACCTGCGCGATGTGATTGCGCGCGATTTACGCACCGCGGTCCTGAATGCACAGAATGCGTTTCAGCGCATCGGCGTCACGCAGCAAATGTTGAACCAAGCGAACTTGGCTCTCGATCTTTCACAGGAACGGTACAAGATCGGCTTGAGCGGGATCGTGGAGCTGACCCAGGCGCAACTTGCACAAACGCAGGCAGAGATCGACTATGCGAATGCCCGCTACGCCTATCAAACCGCGCTGGCGGTGGTACGGTTCCAGACAGGTCAGTAGCCTTGTGCAACTTGCTATGTCATTTGGGGCGCGGTTAAGTTTTCCCTCTACCGAAGCGTATCCACAATTCCGTGAGAGGTGATCGTTCTTGACGTTCCGATGCTGAGCTCTTTTTCGAGGAGGTTCCGACGATGCCAGTGATTGGCGACAGGCCCGAATTAAACCTGAAAGCAGTTATCTATGCAACAGATCTTTCTCCTGGCTCCAGGAACGCCGGCCTCTACGCCGCGCACATAGCTGCCTATTTCTCAGCAAAGCTGCTAGTAACTCATGCCTTCACGCTGGAGCAAGCTGCGTTGGAAGTTGAAGTTGGCGACAGACGATCAAGTCAGCAGAGACAGAACTTGACGCATCTTCTATCGAGAGAGGCTGATTCCCTGGGAGCAAATTCGATCGAAATTATTCCCACACTTTTGGAAGGAAATCCTGAAGATGTAATTCCGGATCTGGCGGATAAGCATGAGCCGTCCATGATCGTTCTGGGGACGCATGGTGGGGGTCGACTCGAGCGGGGAATCATTGGCTCGGTCGCAGAGAAAATCCTACGGTCGACCCGCTGGCCAGCGCTTACCGTTGGCCCCCAGGTTCGGCCCTTATCTTCACAAACATTCCCTTTCGAGAGGATTCTTTTTGCGACCGACTTTACTGCTGCGTCCGCCAATGCTGCGACCTATGCGCTTACTTTCGCGGAAACTTTTGCAGCGAAGATTGATGTGCTCAATGTGATTGAGGAGGCCGCAATCGAGCATCCAGATCGTCTCGCCGATCTTCAGACTCACTTCTTTAATGCCCTTGACGCACTCGTGCCGCAATGTGCCAGAGAATTCTGCGATCCAAGAACCTATGTGGCCGTCGGCGGGGCGCACGACAAGATCCTGGAACACATCAGAGAACGATCTATCGAACTCCTGGTGCTCGGTATCCGGAAAACTTCGCATATCAGCATGGAGATGAGAACATCTGGAGCCTTTCGGATCATCGTAGATGCTCCTTGCCCAGTCCTGACGATTAGAAGCTGAGAAGCGAACCGCTCTGCCGGGGAATTAGATGGGAAGACGGAAGAACCGTTCGAGTGACGAATACAATCACACCCCTACAACGCTGCTATTAGCATTGCTCGGAGGCTCGTGTGCCTTCATTGCTGTTGAGACAACACTTCCAGACGTAATGGATGTGTGGGGAAGCCAGATGAGCAGAGTCCCGGGATGGCAATTCCATATGGGATCGGCGTGCAGTGGAATCATGATGTTCTTCGCAATCCTGTTCCTTCTGGAACTGCACGAAACAAAGTCACGCATAACAGCGTGGCGATCAAGTGCACCGTGGTTGCCTCTCGTTGGGCTCACCTTGTTGGCAACAGTCATCCATATTCCCTGCTACATTGTGATCCCCGGAGGAACCGTCTGCAGCGTATGGGCGTATCGCCAAACGTCCAGCGTGCGTCGCTGGCCTCGCCCTCTGTGACGCAAATCGTGCCGCTGCCGGTTGCTGCCATACCCAACAAGCGAAAAACCTCCGTTGTTGACTGGAGCGTAAAGCACTCATTGGTAGTTCTGGGAGGATTGTCGGCAATACGGACATTTCTCCTGAAAGCCGGTGTCGGTGAATGCATCATCTGGCCCCACTCATCATTAGATACTGATGAACACTGGGACTCGTTGACCAGGTTTCCGATTCACTTTCACACATTACAGTTCACAGTGCGCCAAATATCTAGTAAGCTATTGATATTAAATATGTTAAATGGTGCCCAGAGGGGGACTTGAACCCCCACGACCGGTAAAGGTCTGCGGATTTTAAGTCCGCTGCGTCTGCCAATTTCGCCATCCGGGCCCGCCTCTATATTATGGGACCAATTTGGGCTCGCGCGGAGCCCTGTCTTCCCCCAATCCCCTACCCTTCCGAGGCGCACTTTCCGGGGGGTGGGCGCTCGCGTTTCCACAACTTGCCCTGAAACGCCAATCCCTCGTATCATCCGGCAAGAGCATCGACCATGACTGAATCGGAAAGCAAGACCAACCTGCGCGAAAAGGGGCGGCTTATGTCCGCCTCAGAGATTGAGCGAACCTTGGTTCGCCTGGCCCACGAAATCGTGGAAAAGAGCAACGGGAGCGAGGATTTGGCCCTGGTGGGCATCAAGCGCCGCGGTGTTCCCCTGGCGCAACGCCTGGGCAAGCTGATTTCGACCATTGAGAAGCGTCCGGTGGATACCGGAGTGCTCGACATTCAGTTCTACCGCGACGACCTGACCACGGCAGGTGTGCGCCCGGTGGTGACGCCGGGAGCCATCGGCATCGACGTGGAAGGCCGGGACATCGTGATCTGCGACGACGTGCTTTACACCGGCCGCACCATTCGCGCCGCGCTCGATGCGCTCTTCGACCACGGGCGTCCGCGCCGCGTGCAACTGGCGGTGCTGATCGACCGCGGTCATCGCGAGCTGCCCATCGAGGCCACCTACGTGGGCAAACACGTGCCCACAAGCAGCCGCGAGATCATCGAGGTTAAATTTCAGGAAGTGGACCAAACGGAGCAGGTACTGCTGGTGGAGCGCGCCAACTGAGCGCAGGGGCCAGGTTTCAGCGCGCAGAGTGCGCGAGTTTCTGTTCAACTGCTGAGATTTCGACGTCTTTTCCTCACCAGCAACGCTCAAGAACTATCCACTATAAGCGGTTCGCTGTAAGCTGTCTGAAAGCATGAAACCGGCCATAGTCACGACTCGCCGCCAGCGCAGCACTCCGCCTGCGCCCGTATCTTCATTTCCTTACCATCCGGGATCGCTGCTTTCGGTTCTCGATCTGACCGTGGACGGCGTGAGCCAACTTCTCATCCGCGCCACCGAACTCGAAAACGAAGACCCCATCGGCCGCGATCACATTCTGGCCAAGCGGCGCATTGCATTGCTCTTTTACGAGTCGTCGACTCGAACCAGAACGAGCTTTGAGCTGGCCTGCAAGGCACTCGGCGCCGATACCACGCTGGTTTCGAGCCTGAGTTCGAGCATCGAAAAGGGCGAGTCGGTGAAGGACACCGGATTGACGCTGCGCGCGCTGGGCGCCGAGGCCATCATCCTGCGTCATAACTCGTCGGGCGCGGCGTGGCTGCTGGAAGAGTCGACGCGCCTGCCGGTGATCAACGCGGGCGACGGCATGCACGAACATCCGACGCAGGCGCTTCTCGACCTGCGCACAATTTTGACGCATCTGCGGCCAGGACTCGTGGGAGTTGCGCCCGACACGCTCGCCGGAGTGACGGTGATGATCACGGGCGACATTCTGCACAGCCGGGTCGCGCGGTCGAACATGCAGCTCTTGCCGCGTGTAGGCGCGCGCGTGCTGCTTTGCGGACCGAAGGAGCTATTGCCGGAGCAGGCGGCGCGATCGGGGCCGGGCATCGAAATCGAGCGGGACTTTGACGCTGCGCTGGCGCAATCGCAGGCAGTGATGATGCTGCGTATCCAGGCCGAGCGGCTGGCCGGACTACAACTGGATCTGGACGAGTATAAGGCAAACTATCAGCTCACCGGGCAGCGGTTGGCAGCGCACGCGCCTGCGGCGGTGGTGCTGCATCCGGGGCCGATCATTCGCGGCATGGAGATTACGGCGGGCGTGGCCGATGGTGTGCAGTCGGCGATTCTGGAGCAGGTGACGAACGGACTGGCTATCCGCATGGCGGTGATGGAGCGGGCGCTGACGGCAGAAAACGGAGGCCGCGCATGACGACGCTGGCAATTTGCGGAGGGCGGCTGGTGGATCCCGCGGCGGGCGTGGATGCGGCCAAGGACATACTGCTCAAAGACGGGCGCGTGGCGGAGATTGCAGGTCCGGGCAAGCTGAAGAACATGGAAGGCGCGGAAGTTCTGGATGCGACGGGGCTGGTGGTTGCGCCGGGGCTGATCGATATCCACGTGCATCTGCGCGAGCCGGGGCAGGCATACAAGGAGACCATCGCGACGGGAACGGCAGCGGCGGCGGCGGGCGGATTCACGAGCGTTGCCGCGATGCCGAACACCACGCCCGTGAACGACTCGCCGGAGATTACGCGCTGGATGCAGGCGCCGGAGCGCGGAGCATCGGTGCGCGTGTTTCCCATTGCCGCGGCTACGCGCGGGTCGAAAGGTGAAACCATCAACGACTATGCCGCGCTCAAATCCGCGGGCGCGGTAGCCGTCACCGACGATGGACGGCCGATCCTGAAGGACGGCATGATGCGCGAGACCCTGGCCGCGGCGGCGCGCGTGGGGCTCACCGTGATCCAGCATGCCGAGGACACGCGCATGACGCAGGGTGCGAGCATGAATCTCGGGCCGGTGTCGTTCAAGCTGGGCTTGCGCGGCATGCCGCCGGAAGCAGAGTCGAGCATGGTGGAGCGCGACATTCGCCTGGTGGCCGAGCTGCGCGAGTCGCATCCTCATCTGCATGTGGCGCACACGTCCACGGCTGCGGCGTTGGCGGCGGTGCGGCAGGCGCGGCGCAACGGGCTGCGCGTCACGTGCGAGGTGGCGCCGCATCACTTTCTGCTGACCGAGGAGCACGTCGGCCTGTACAACACGCATGCCAAAATGAATCCGCCGCTGCGATCGGCTGCCGACCGCGACTCCATGATCGAGGGGATCCTAGACGGCGTGGTGGATGCGATTGCAACCGATCACGCGCCACATGCCATGCACGAAAAGGAAATTGAATTTGAGCTGGCGCCGAACGGGATTACGGGCCTGGAAACCGCTCTGGGCCTGTGCCTGCGCTGGCTGCACAGCGAATGGAAGATCCCCCTGGGCCGCGTGCTGAGCCTGCTGAGCGCACAACCCGCGGCGCTGTTGGGCTTGAAAGGCCGCGGTACGTTGGCCGTGGGCAGCTTTGGCGATGTGGTGGTCTTCGACCGCACGGCAGAGTGGATCTACCGTGCAACTGAGTCGAAATCGAAGGCGAAAAACACGCCCTTCGACGGCTGGGAGATGCTGGGTAAGGTGCGCTGGACGGTCAGCGAAGGGCGAGTGGTGCATGCCAGCGCTTGACGCCACGGCCGGACTGGGCCGCATAAAAGAGTTTTGCGCACGATCAACGGATTTCCCTTCCTTCAAACTGAATTTGATGCGATGAAACAGTGTTTCTGTCAGGTCGCTGTGTGACGACGTTGTATCCAGCTCTCCTTGAAGTGCATTCTTCTCAGCGATTCAGCCTCGTTGCGCCCATGTGATGGGTGGCGAGCGCGGCTTCGGGGGCATCGGAAAATACACGCTAAGTCATGAAAAATGAGCGCGGTATTTCGTTGTATGACTCTTCATCGAGGGCTACACTTCGGCTACGAATCAAGGAGAAACTCGAGCGGCTGTTTCTGGTTTGGCCCGGTGCCCGCCGTGGCGTACAGACCTTCAGTACGGCAGCGCGGCTGCCAGCGCGAAGAAGAATGGCGCAAGGCAGCCGAAGTCAGACCGCCGAAATTGACCTGCTCGCGTTCCACCGCGGGAGGTGGCCCATGAACAATCTGCTTCGGCTTCTGGTGATTGTTGGAATCGTTGCGTGTTGCATTTTCGTGGTTGCGCTGGGACTTGCCCGCCACGATGCCGACCTGATGGGGCCGGTCAACCTGGTGCTGTTCGTGCTCGGTGCGCTCGTCTACCTGCTGCCAACCGGTCTGGCCATTTACCGGGACTGCCGATCGATGGCATGGATCGCGGTCGTCAACGTGCTTTTGGGATGGACGATCCTTGGCTGGTTCGCAGCCATGGGGTGGGCGACCGCGGGCAAGGTCCGTGCGCCAGTTCATCCGGTTAGTGCGCCCCCCACGCATCCCGTGCTCGGGCATTGAGGAAACCAGGTCCAAAGGCCTGAGCTGAGGCAAAGCGCCCGGACGCGCAGATTCGCGTGCCGATAAGGCTCTCATTGCTGAAGTTGGAGCGGATTCTTTGCGCCGCATGGTATGCGACGCGTGAATTGTTGTGCGCCTGATCGCGCTGGTAGGCTGGAGGGCATGGGAGGTCCCCTATGTTCACAATTCCGGGTGCGATGGCGTTCGCGGACTGGAGCCTGTTGTTGCTGAGGCTGGTGCTGGCGCTGGTGTTCGGGACCAGCGGATACAACCATCTTCGGCATCCGAAGGAGCGGTCTGCGAGCATCGGGATGAGCGTGCCGTTCACCGTCTTCCTGGGCACGGCAGAGTCTGCCGGAGCGATGGGGTTAGCGGTGGGAATCATGGCGCCGTGGGCGGCGCTGGGACTGACTTTCTTAATGCTCGGCGCGATTTACAAAAAAATCGCAGAGTGGAAGACTGGCTTCTGGGGCGAGAAGTCGATGGGATGGCACTACGAGGTGCTGTTGATCACGATGAACCTGGTGATTGTGACCATGGGGCCCGGCAGATACAGCTTGTAGCCGATCGCGAACCGTGACCCAGGAAAAGCACTCAGCCTTTGCGGCGGTAAAGGACCTGGAACTCGTAGCCGGGATTGGCGGGGAAGAGCGAGGCGACGTGGCGCAGGCGCTCGGCGAGTGCGGGCGCTGCCAGCAGGGGGTACTCGCGCTCGCGCAAGTCGTTGTAGTCGAAATCGACCGCAAGCGAAAGCATGTAGACGGCGAGCGCGTCAGAGAACGACGACTCGAAGAAACTCATGCGGGCACGCTCGTCAATACTCCCGCCCGGGAGACTCGCGCTGGACGTGTTAGCGCCGGTGTGCGGCTCCTGCGCGCGGCGGCGGGCTTCCCATGCATCCTGGCTGGTTTCTCCGCGTACCTGCGCCTCGGCCTGCGACCAGGCGAGAGTGGAGAAGCTATCGGGAACGCCGGCGGCCTCGACAAAATTGTGCGCCACGTTGATGAAGAACTCGAAGGCGAGGCCGAAGCGGTCTTCAACAAGGCGCGTGGAGATGAAGACGGCCTCCATCGAGCCGAAGGCGGCGTTGCGATGGCAGACGGCACGGTCGCCGAGCTCAACCGTGTAGGCGGGCGCGACGAGATTCTCGCCGGTGTCGGCAATGGCGAGGGGAACGAAGTAGTAGGCTCGCTGGCGCAGCGCGGGAGCCATCCCGGCAGGGACAGCGCCCACAAGACGCTCGAGGTCCGCGTCGGAGATGCGGATCTCGCCGAAGGCGGAGTAGCGGATGCCGTTGGGCGCATCCTGTACCGTCGCCTGCGTGGCGACTTTCTCGGCATGCCATAACTCGATTTGTGCACCGCTGGCCATTAAGTTTGTATTCTAGTTGATGGGGGTCGGGCCAGCATGGCGAAGTCAATATCGAAATCAGGGGACGACGGACGGGGAGCGAGGATTTTCGGGTTCCCGGTGGAGGGTTTCAGCCTGTTTCAGAGCCTGTTGCTGGCTTTTGCCTCGGCGTTTCTCACGTTTTTCGCTACCACGTGCGCCGCAATTTTCGCACTGCTGGCGTGGAACCTGGCCGGCGGGCACTCCGTGAGCTACACAGACACGTACCTGTACGTCGGATTTCCCGCGGGCGTGCTGGTGTTGGTGGTGGCACTGCCGCTATTTTTGGCGCTGTGGGTGAGGGCGAAGGCGCGGCGGTAGAGGCGCTGCGTGCTATCCCCGGTCTCAGAATCGAGACCGGGGGCACCCAATTTTATGGTGGGTTGAATGCGCGAAAAGCAAATGCAGGTCCTTCGACTTCGCAGGTCGAGGCGCGACCCGCTCCGCTCAGGAGGACGGGATAGGTTCTACTCAGGATGACAGGATCGAAGAAGACTACAACCCTGCGGGCTTGGGATCCTTGGGATCGAACTTTGCCACTTGGACTTTACGGGCGATGCCTAGCTTCGCCAGTATCCAGATGCCCCAGAAGTTGGGATCGATTTCATACCACTTGAGGCCGTGGCGCGCGGAAACGGGATGCGCGTGATGATTGTTGTGCCAGCCCTCGCCGCCGGTGAGCAGGGCGACCCACCAGTTGTTGCGCGAGTCGTCGCGGGTTTCAAAGCGGCGGCTGCCCCACATGTGGGTTGCTGAATTCACCAGCCACGTGGCGTGAAGACCAAGCGTGACACGCAGAAGAGCTCCCCAGAGGAACATGGCGAGGCCGTTAACAAAACCGCCCCAAACCCATCCCAACGAGAACAGCAGAACCGCGCTGAGAGTAATCGGCAGCCAGTGGTATTTGCTCATCCACACATGAAAGCGGTCGCGGCTGAGGTCGGGCGAGTAGCGCGAGAGGGCCTTGATCTGCAAGTGCAACGGCTCGCCAAAAAGTATCCAACCAGCGTGCGCCCACCAGCCGCCTTCACGCGGGGTGTGCGGATCGCCTTCCTTGTCGCTGAGCTGGTGATGCACTCGATGCGTTGAGACCCAGAAGATGGGGCCACCCTCAAGCGACATCGTAGCGAACACCGTCATGACATATTCGATCCACTTGGGCACCTGGTATCCACGATGCGTGAGCAGGCGGTGATAGCACATGCCAATACCCACGTTGATGGCCAGAACGTAGAGCACAGCCATGACGACGAGGCGCTGCCAGGTGAAGAGGAAGAGCGCGGCGATGGCACCCACGTGAAAGAGCACCATCACGAGGACCATCGGCCAGCTCAAGCCATCGCTGACAGCCTTGGCGCGGCCCATGCGAACGTGCTGCCAATTGGGGACAGCTTTCGACTCGCTGGGGACGACGGTTTCAGAGACCGCGGGGGTCAGTGGGCTCGGAGTGACAACGACGCTTTCTGGCGATGGAGAAGCAGTGACTGTAGCCATGCGATGGGGAATCCTTGAGAAAGTGTCGAAATGCCCACTTATATCTGATCTTCATTGTATAGGAAATGTGAGCAGAATCACATTCTGAGGGTCACTCTTTTGAGGGATTAATTTGTGAGCAATATTGACCACTTTGGGGCAAGTTATTTGTGAACATCATTGACCAGTCGGGGCGGCGATGGAGTCGACGCTACTGAGGAAGATGCGGGTAGCGTCGCCGCGCAGCACGCGGTAGAGGGCGAACTGACGCTGGGTCGAGCCGCGCAGCTCGAAGAGAAGGTCGCCGCGGTTGTCGGCCAGCGCATCCACCGCGTCAACCAGGCGCATGCGCGGCGTGTCGTCGAGATGAGCAGCGTCGGTCACATTCTTGATCAGCACCGCAACGTTGCCGTAGAGATCTGGCTGCGCCACCAGGGTCACGAATTTTTCCTCTGCGGCCGTGCCATCGGTATGCGCAGAGAGCACCATGGTGGCGCCAGAGCCATAGGCCAGCTCGAAGACGCGGAACTGCTCGTCGACGAGCGGCGCTGGCTGCGGCGGCAGCGTGGGTTGTTTGGGTTTGTGGGCTGTGGCGGCTGTTTTGGTTTTTGGCGCGGGCTTGGCGGGTGCGGGGGGCGGATTGAGACCCAAAGCCGTGCGTGCAATATCCTCCATCGCCGCCTTCATCTTGGCTTCGTCATCGGGATTGGCCCATACGTAATCCCAAACGTGCACGGGCCGGTCGGTCTGGTCGGAGACGGCGACTTCCTGATGCAGGTCGGACGGCAGACCGAGCAGGCTGGGTATGACTGGCCCATCAAAGCCTGCGGACTTGCCGCGAAACAGATGCGGGCGGTTCGGATCGCTCGACTTGTCGACACTAGTGACGTAGCCCTCGTCTTCTTCGTTCTTCTTCCGTTTGAGCTTGGGCTGATTGGAGCCGTTCGTGGAGGTGGTCTCCGGAGCCGAGCTATCGGGCAAGCGGTGCAGTTCGGGACGGCCGGAATCTGACACTGGGGTCGAACCCGATCCGGAGTTCGACGCGTCGCCGGTGCTGGAGCCGGAGGTATCGCCGCCTTTTTTGTGGAGCGTGGGGCGGTCGGGATCGGGCGGCGGCGCATTGGGGTCGGGGCCAGAATCGTTTGTTGAATTGCCGGAAGAACCTCCGCTCCCCGACCCCGCGTCACCGGCATGATGTTTGCGGTGCAGAACGGGTGTGTCGCTCTGGGCATCATCGTATTCGTCGATCCTCGCCACCTGTTTAGGCGCGGGTTTCGGCACAGGCAGCGGCAGGCGCTTGCCGTAACCGACCCAGGAGCCCTGCTCACGCGCGGCGGTTTCAATATCGAAGAGGCCCAGGGGTTTGCCGTTCTGCAACAACTGGTACTCGACGTCGCTGGTAAGCGCGAGTGGAGACGGGCGGGCGAGATAGATATCCGCGTCCTGAAGGTCGTGGCCGTCATAGATACAGATGGGCACGAGGCGGCTGGTCTTAGGTTTCGCTTCGTCGCCGGTCCACTCGAAGACCGCGATGGCGCGCAGCGTGGGAGTGTGATCGTCGGGCTTTGTGATTTGGCCGGGATATTGCGCGGCGGCAGGGAGCACGGCGGCCAGCAACGCTGCGAGCGTTATCCACAAGCGACTTGTACTTCGCAATAACACTTTCCACCCTTCGATAATCATCAAATCTGGAATAATCAGACTTGGCGGCCGTCAATCCATTGATTCATTGATCGGCCCGCACGGTCTATAGCGAGGATATTCCCCATGGAACTCAATAAGAAAGTCGCCAACTTCACGCTCAAGACGGACGAGGACAAAACGGTAAGCCTTTCCGATTATGCCGGCAAGCCGGTGATCCTCTTCTTTTACCCTAAGGCCGACACCCCGGGCTGCACCATTGAGGCCTGCGGCTTTCGCGACACGTTTAAGAAGCTGCAGGCGGCGGGTGCGGTGGTTCTGGGCATCAGCCGCGACACGCCCAAGGCGCAGGCCAAGTTCCGCGCCAAGTACGACCTCCCGTACACACTCCTTGCTGATGTAGACGAGAAAGTTTGCAAACAGTTTGATGTGTTGAAAGAAAAGAACATGTATGGCAAGAAAGTGATGGGGATTGTGCGGACGACGTTCGTGATCGGGCCAGATCAGAAGCTGCTGCACGTTTTCCCGCAGGTCAAGCCCGAGGGCCACGCTGAAGAGGTGCTGGCGCTGATGAAGGGGTTGAAGCGGAGTTAGCGGAGCTAGCGGAGTTAGCGGGGTTGGCGGACTTAGTGGGTCAGCGGAGTACGAGAGTGACCGAGACGGTTCAATGCGAAGTTCATGGGGAATCCCCGAAGACCTACGTCTGTATTCATTTAAAAGACGAAAGTTCGGGGCTCGGCTTCAATCGTGAAGATCCGTCGGAGGAGAACCCCTTCCCCGATGCATGGTGCGACACTTGCGAGACCGTTCGAGCCGAATATTACGGATGGGACAAGGTGCCGGATGGGCTTTGCAATCTAGCGTTGCTTTGTTCGGAGTGCTACGAGCGAGCAAGAACTCGGCACACAAGACCTTCAGTCACATTTGACGATCTTGCCGGTTTGCGCTGGAAATGCAGTAGTTGCGACGAGTGGCACAGTGGGCCTTGCCTCGATTTCGGCTTCTCGGAGCCCTATTACTGGACCAAGGATTGCGACAAGGCAAGCCGTTTGTCGAATCTGGTCCCGCGAGCCGTCAAGAAGCCGAGCCCGACCTTTCTCGATCTCGACTACTGTTCGATAAAAGGCGAGAGTTTTTTCGTCCGGGGACTCATACGTCTGCCGATCATTGGCGCGGCAGAGTTTTTTGAATGGGGCGTTTGGGGATCTCTGAGCCAGGATAATTTCGAGACGTTGTTAAGAATGGACAAGGATCCAAAGCGCGTCGAACTTCCTCCCCTGTTCTCCTGGCTTAGCTCGCAGATTTCTGACTATCCGGACACTCTCAGCCTGAAAATGTATGCTCATATCCAGGAGCCGGGCATTCGGCCGTATTTCAGACTTGAATCGACTGACCACCCACTTGCACAGGAGTACTTTCACGGCATTGCTCCCGAGCGAGTGAAGGAAATCATGCTGCGTGGCCTGCCCGCCGTCGAGGCCTAGACTCGAAGACTTCCCGATGAATGCAACCCTTACTTCAGGCCACCTGCTGCAGCGTGCCTTTTTTGAGGCGCCGCCGGACCGCGTGGCGAGGCGGCTGCTGGGCAAAGTGCTGGCGCGCCGCAGCCGTGCCGGGTGGTTGGCCGGGCGCATCGTCGAAGTCGAGGCCTACCTGGGACCGCATGAGAAAACTGCCGATCCGGCGGCGCATTCGCATCGCGGCCCCACGCCGAGAAATCAGGTGCTCTTCGGACCGGCGGGGCATGCTTATGTTTATTTCATTTATGGGATGCACTCCTGCATGAATGTCTCGTGCGAACGCGAAGGCCATGGCGGGGGCGTGCTGATACGCGCACTGGAGCCGGTGGCGGGGGTGGAGCAGATGGCGCGGAACCGGGGATTGAGCGGGTTCCCACCCATCTCGCAAAAGACGCGAGATGGATGGGGCACGGAGGCAGGATGGGGCAACCTGAAGGAGCTGACCAGCGGCCCTGGCCGGCTGTGCGAGGCTCTGGGTATCACGCGCGGCACGGACAATGGGCTGGATTTGATCGATCCTGAGTCGCGGCTGCAACTGCGCGACGACGGAACGCGCGTAGGTCGCGTGCTGGTGACGGCTCGCATCGGCATCCGTCACGCAGCGGAGCTGCCCCTGCGCTTTGTAATCGCTGGAAACCGCTTTGTCTCTGGGCCGAAATCCCTCAACCGCGAAGCTCTGCCTCCTGCCTCTGAGCCGAAAATCCGCACCAACATCTTTCCACGCCTCCCGTCCGTCCCTTAAACTGCACCCACACCACTTCCCGGAGCCCGCTTCAGGCCCACGAAAGGAATTCCTGCACGTGAAAATCACTTCCCTGCTTCCTTCTGCTGCCGCAGTAGCATTGCTCGCCGCGGCGGTTTTTGCCGCAACGACCGGGGCGCAGTCGCCGCAAACCGCGCCACAAAACTCGTCACAAGGTCCGCCGCCGGCCGACCAGGCTGCTCCGGGAGTTCCCCAAGGCCCTCCGCCGCAGGGCACGCCGGGCGGGCGGCCGATGCGCAATTATCCGCCCCCAACCAACCTTCAGGTGCTGCCCAAGGACATGACCGGCCGCCAGGTGCGCGACATGATGGAGACGTGGGCGGGTTCGCTGGGCGTGCACTGCGATTTCTGCCACACGGCCGACCCGAAAAATGTGGGCCCCAATGGGCGTCCGCGCATGAACTTCGCCGACGACTCCAAGCCCGACAAGCAGATTGCGCGCATCATGTACTCCATGACGCAGCAGATGAACAAGGACTACATCAGCAAGGCTATGGATCTGGACAAGGATGGCATGGGCAAACCGGTGACGTGCGGAACCTGCCATCGCGGCCACGAGATGCCTGAGGATTTCGTGATTCCGCGCGAGGAGCACCGCGGTGGGCCGGGCGGAGGCGAGGGAACGCCACCACCCGCAGCAGGCGCGACACCGGCGCCGAATTAGCACTCGGACAGCATGAATTCGTAATCACTTTGTGGCCAGTCCGACGTGTGGCCAGAGCACGCCGCCGACTGGTATACTAAACGTTCGGCAAGGCGAGGACGCGGGATTCCGGGTGTGCGCCAGCTGCTTGGGCGGCGCCGAAAGTCCTTGAAAAATCTGGAGTTCAACCATGGCACAAGTTTGCGATATCTGCGGCAAGGGTCCGCAATTCGGCAATAACATCTCACACGCGCACAACGTGACGCGCCGGCGCTGGAATGTGAACCTGCAAGCAGTCAAGGCGCTCGTCAACGGAGCGCCCAAACGGATTCGCGTTTGCGCATCCTGTATCAAGAGCGGAAAGGTCGCCAAGGCGTAGGCGGCGCTCCGCGCTTTCAGGTTTTGGTCAAGAGTCGTGAGGCCCCGTCCTTGGTGGACGGGGTTTTGTTGTGCGCGATAAGCGAGGGACGCGGGCGACGTTACTTTTCTGCTTTCGCAAAAGTCAACGACGCGGAGTTGATGCAGTAGCGTAGGCCTGTAGGGCGCGGACCGTCGGGGAATACATGGCCAAGATGGCCGCCGCAACGGGCACATGTGACCTCGATGCGTTTCATGCCGAAGCTTGTGTCCTCATGCTCTACGACGGATTTTGAATCGGCGGGGATCATAAAGCTGGGCCAGCCGCACCCGGAGTCGAACTTGGCGCCGCTCAAGAAAAGCATCGCGCCGCATCCCGCACAGTGATAGTTGCCGGTCTCGTGGTTTTCAGTCAGCGTGCCGGTAAAGGGACGCTCCGTCCCCTTCTCGCGCAACACGTGATACTGCTCGTGGGTGAGCATGGAGCGCCACTCGGCGTCGCTGTGGACGACCTTTTCCTGGGAATCGCTCAAGACGGACCTCCTGGAGAGATTGTGATTCGTGACTCGTGGGCGTGAACCCTCACGAACCACGAGTCAGACCTCGGCAACGACTTCGATTTCGACCAGCAGGTTGCGAGGCAGCCGCGCAACTTCAACCGTGGTGCGCGCGGGCAGAGTGTCGGAGTCGCTCTCAAAGAACGACGCGTACACCGCATTCATGGCCGCGAAATCGTTCATGTCCTTCAAGAAGACGGTGGCTTTGACGACCTGGCCCAAACTGCTGCCTCCGGCTTCGAGCACGGCTTTGAGGTTTAGAAGCGTTCGCTCCGTCTGTTCTTTGATGCCGCCGGGAACGACCTGCCCCGTGATGGGATCGAGCCCGCCCTGTCCAGCGGTGAAGATTAGGCTGCCGACACGCATGCCCTGTGCATAAGGGCCGATGGCGGCCGGCGCACCATCTGTGGTGATGATTGATCGTGCCATAGGGAGATTTTACGGCGATAGGCGCAGAGAGGCTATGGGATTTTTTGACTGGCCGCCCGGCGGAGATAAGACTTGCTGCAATGCCCTGCATGCATCCGAGAGGTTATTGCCTGCTCAGGACCTGCTTTTCCTCTCCCGGCGAATGGCGTTCTAAACAGCCAGGGCATGAAAGGGCAATTCTCCTCGAGGAGAATTGCCCCTAAGCACGCCGAGTCAGGAACACCACACCACGGGGCAGCGGTTTAGTGGAATGCCGCCAGGATCGCACCGCCCAGGCCCATGGCCAGAAGCCAGTAGCTGGCGTTGATGGCAAAAAGATTGGCGGGCCGGTTCTCGAAAACGTGCTGCACGAAGAGCGGTGGCGCCATAAAGCCAAACCAGCAAACAACGCCGACTGCGGCTCCTTCTACAGCGGTAAGCGAAATCCTCCAACCCAAAATATGCGCCAACACGAACGAAAGCAGGAAGCAGCCGATAAAGGAAACCACCACTCCGACGAGTTGGTTCTTCGGCTTTTCGCCTTCGGCGAGTCCGACGAGCTTCCTCCAGGATTTTTTGAAAATCACTCCATACCAGACAGCTCCAAGAAAACACTGCGCTGCGGCCGAAATGACAATCAAGGTCAGCAAATGACCGGTGATGGGCGCCATCAACAGCATCGCGAAAAGATTTGCCACGAGCATTCGAGTACTCTCCATGAACAGGATTGATGTCCCGCTCCGTCACACTGCATTCCCACAGACAGAAATCACCGCCTGCAGTTCTGACGGGAGCCATCGAGATCACTGTGCGCGAGGGGCAGACGCTATGTCAAGGTAAAACAAGGGATACGGCGCGGAAGTGCTACTCATAAGTAATCGCATCCATTCGCATCTTCGCGCGCTGATCAGCGTCGTTTGAGGGCTTCGAGTTCGTCGAGGGTACGCGGCCAGTCGGAGCCAAGTAATCGCGATAGGCTGCGGTCGGCGAGGACCTTGCCGCCGGTCTGGCAGGCGGGGCAATAGTTGGTCTCGTTGTCGGCGTATCGAATGCGTTGAACGGGCGAGCCGCAACGCGGGCACGCTTGGCCGAAGCGGCCGTGGACTGCCATTTCCGGCCGGAATGCAGTCACACCTTCGGGAAATCTTTCCTTGGCTTTGGACGAAAGCCGCGCGATCCAGAGATCCAGCGTGAAGCGCGTGGCGGTGAAAAGGCGCTCCCACTCTTCCGGCTTGAGCTTGTGTGTGAGCGCGATGGGCGAAAGCTGCGCGGCGTGGAGAATTTCGTCGGAGTAGGCGTTGCCCACGCCGCTGATGAGCCGCGGATCGGTGAGGGCGCGCTTGAGGGTGCGGTTCTCCGCGGTGAGCGCCGCACGAAATGCGTCCAGATC
>JARLFZ010000028.1 GCA_031296305.1 Occallatibacter sp.
CGGCCCACCGCCGCGACGTCATGGAGCGCGCCCTCGACTGGTTCACCCGCTATATGCCCCCAACTCAATAGCCCGGTTCTGCTCCCCATCCGCTTCCGGACCAGTCTATTGAGTAGGCAACCCGGCGAGACAACCGCTAAGGCCGCTTCATGTGGCTACTCGCGTTCGATGCCCCGGATTACACACGTTCGATGCCCCAACCCAGGGCAAAGAGCGTGTGTAATGAATTAAATATTCCATTTTTCATAGGCTTTCCGGAAGCCCCAAATCAGATCTGGAAATTGACCCCATCATAGATCACCCGGATGATCTGTCCAGCAGCGATATCCCCAGCCGCCAAAGCCACCGAACCCTTCTTCACAATCGGGATCGCCGCAGACCCAGTAACGACCAATATGGAGGGACCTGTATTAGCAGCTTCGGCCTTAAAACTCACCGTGCTGCCGACGATCAAAACAGGAGCGGGATTGAGGGTTACCACATAGGCATTCGCTGCCCCATCATCGTAGCCAAAAGAATAGGCTTGCTGCTGCAAAGAAGAGATTGCAGCCGAGGATAGGTTGGGCGTCACATTCACCCAAGCAGTTCCGTTGTCGTAAAAGATCTGCCCTGTATCGGTCGCATGGTAAGTGCGCCCAGCGATCCCCACGCCAACTCCGCTCGGAGGCATTGCCGCCTGGAGTCCAACGATAGCTATGGCCGCCAATGTTGTCATATCCCTCTCCTATTCGACGAAAACCACTTCGCCGTTGATGTAGATGATGTTGCCCCGTGCATCAGTCAGAATCGATCCAGGCAAAACGGCCGCGCCCCATACGGTCACTTTCACCGATCCGGTAATGGTCGAATCCGCAACACTGGTTGCCGTGATTGTATGAGTGCCGGCGGCATTCGGGGCCGAATAAACGCCAGTGTTATCGATGGAACCAACCGACAAGCTACCGCCCACGATGCCGTCGACGCTCCAGATCACCGGGGCGTTCGATACGCCGGCAATCGAAGAGCTGAATTGCTGTACAGTTCCCGCAGCGATACTCTTATCGGCTGGCGCAATCACAACCTGTTTTGTCGCCGCCACACCCGACATTGCAAAGACCGCAAATACATCTGCTGTGCCTGCCCAGATGTCTCCTGATCCATCGTTAAAGGTGATATGGACGACATTGCTCTGATCTAGATAGCAGGTACCTACACCCTGCGCGTGGTGGCCAGAGATGATGGTTCCGTTGCTCGATCCAACAATAGCTTCTAGCTCAGACCCATCGCCAGCGCTCGCAGGCAGATGAAGAGTCGAACCATTGGCCATATTCTTCGCGCAACCGACGCCGAAGATATTGCCATTTGTGAGCGTGCAGTGCATCCAGTTCGCACCGCTCAGGTTCTCGGTAACCACCGTGCCCATATTGTTCTTCCAGGCAAAGACAAGCACGGCACAGTTGCCGTAATCCCTTGTACCGGCCGAGTCGCTCGATACCAGGTGAACTACCTGCCCGGCATCGACGTAAGCACCGAGGCTCTGAAGCGTGCGCACAATGGCTGGCATATCGTGCGGAAAAGCTACAGCAAACATTTTGTCAGTCGTGTAACCGGAAGGCAGAACGATCGCCGCTCCGCTCGCCAGAACTCCCTGACCGAAGAGAACTGTTTCTCCGCCCAGAAGAGTGAACTCAAGCCAGTTCATCCCATTGCTTGTTGTCGGGCGATCGGGGCTTAGCCAGGTCAGCGCCGCATAATTTACGTCTCCTCCCCATGTTGTGCCCTCAAGATCGTTGTAAATCAACGTGAGCAGCCGGGAGGAATCGGCGCTGCACAACTGGATGATACGAATAGAGTGATAGTTGATGTTGGCTCCCGCGGGACCCGCCCACGCCAACATATTCGAGGCCGGATAGCCGGTGGACGGAAGCTGAAACTGAGAGCCGCTCGCAAGCGCGCCGCTGAAGAATACGAAGTTGCCACCGTTCGCCAGAGGAACCGCGGTGAAAACCGTGTCATTGCCCGGATCGCTACCGGGAACACTCGGCCACCCTGCCTGATCGTCATCGCTGGTGTCATACATGTATCCCTCGTCATAAGTCCCGAGGGTGAACTCAATCTCGCCGCTATCCTGCGCGGGAGTTACTGCCAAGCTATCCCCAGAACTGGAGACTTCCGCCGATGGAGGACGGATTGTGAGCGGATCCAGAACCTCATAGTCGCCAGCATACGTCCAGCTCACCGTGTCGTCGACCGTCACATGATCTCCGGGTTGAATGGCAGCGGCAAGGCGTTGCAACACATCCTGCGCAAACATTGAAGTTTTGAAGCGGATGCGTGCGGGAGTCACATATAGTGTTAGATCGAACCCAAGCGCGCGATCGCGTTCATAGCGAGTGATGCGGCTGACCTGGTCGTAAGTGGATGTTGCGAAGTCCAGGGACTGCTTGACCTTGTTTCGCTGCCGAGCGATATTCAATCCGACTGCGCCACGCGCCAGCATGTTGGCCTTATGCCAGAATTCAGGCGAACGCTCTTTGAACCGCGAATAGAGCAACCCGGCAGCTCCACCTGCACCGACATTTGTCGGATAGTTTGCGCCTTTGCGCTGAATGGTGAAAGTGCTGGGATCGACCTCTTGCGGCGTGCCCGAGTTGATGACATCAGGGACTGACTTCACAGACCAGGTCCCGTCGTAGACAGTACCGGTTCCACCGATTGCAATACGATCGCCCGTATTAAAACAGTGCGGCGCAACGGTCTCAACAGTCGGATCCGCCTGGTTTGTGCTGGTGATGCTCGCAATCGCAGCCGCGACTGGTACCAATATATCGCGAAAGTGTGGCACATATCGATTGCCTGCCGTATGCAGCGCCTGGTCGTTTGCTTCGAACGAGCCGGGCAGAATGTGGTCTCTGGAAAAGATAAAGACCGAAGGTCGCGGCTTGTCGCAGACGAGGCCGATTTTTCCCTGTGTGGTTTGTTCATAACTGCGGCAGCAGAGAAGAATCTGCGAGATAACTGCCTGAAGTGAAGTTTGCGAGGTGAAGCTATAATTTCCGGCGAAGCGGCGCCGACCATTCGCGAGGAACTGGTCGAAGTATTGGGCGGCTTCGTAAATCGGCTCCCAATCGAAGCGCGCACTGACCGCAGAAGGCAGCGGATCTGGGCCTCCCTGATAAGTAAGGTTGTAATCGGGGAAAAGCTTGCGCCGTAACCGCACATCGACCCAGTGCCATGCCGGGTTAGTGGTGAACGCATAGCCAGTCACATTCCCATTCGCATCGAAGAGTCGGCAGCGCAGTGCGCGCCACAGCCCGATCGGGGTTATATCGGTCCACTGCGAAGGATCGTTGGAATGATTGTTAGTCTGGTACAACACCGGCTGTTTGCGCATGATCGCGTAATAGGCGATCCGCGAAAATGCCAGAGGTTGAATTGCCGTCGGGAACTGAGCGTACAGAACGTCCACACCCTGATCAGGCCCATTCGATGAAGGCGTCAAACCCGCGCCGATGGTTGCGTCGCACCCACTATGGAAGTTGAAGACTATATCTTGTTTCGGATAATCGAGCGCTCCGTACCACCGCTGACCCATCCAGCTATTGACCACAGTAGTGTCGCCCGTCCAGGTCAGCTGATCGGCGAGCCATAACTCGCTGGGACCATCCCACTCGCCGTGGCCTAGCAGCCAGATGCCGACGCGAGTGTAGTCCAGGTCGTTATTGCCTGTGTCCTGCAGCATGTAATAGGCGTGACGCTTGCCAGTCGCCCACACGTAGCCATAACTCAGCGGAATCGGAGTTCCGGTGGTTTCGCTTGCCGAAGATGCCTGAGTCGTGGATGCGTTCGCCATCAATATCTCCGGGTACGGTTGATCACCGTCAGGGGCGTGTTTGCCGAGGTCTCGCCGTAGTTCTTTTCGTAGTTATTGAGAGCGACCATGATTCGTTCGACCACCTGGCAGCTCTGAAAGCTGTACTGGCATTCATTTGCTTGTGTGGATCCGCAGCGTGGTCCGCCCCATTGCAGCTGACAGGTCTCGCAGTAGTTTTCGAGCGGCGTGTCATCCTGCGCGCAACTGAAGATATCGATTGCCTTGAAACTGACCGTATCCACGCCGTTGTCGTCCAGAGTCAAAGTTCCATGAACCTCAATCCATGAGGCCTCAGCATCCGCCTGCCAACACCTATACACAAAAAACGCGCCTTCGAGAGCCGAGGCGCGCAGTTGCGTTTCGACATCCCGAGCAAGCGTGTTGCCGGAAACGTTCTGCAGCTTAAAATTGCCAGTGTTACTCACCGTCGAGCGATTAAAGGTGAAGCTTGGTACTCCAAGCAGCCAAGGCAAATAAACGACTGGATCTCCGGTGAACATAGAGGGCGCTGTCAGCGTGCGATCGGCCCAGTAGAAAATGCCACCATTGATGTTCTCTACATCCAGCAGGTTCGCTGGCGCTATGCCCGTGCGCGCGCCCCCAACCGATAACAAAGATGGTGCGAGATCGATCACCGCATCACCTCAAGCCAGCACCAGCTCACGTTTGCCGCTGAGGCTGCGGCGTTCTTTGTGCCAAGCGCAACTGCTTTCACGCGATGGAAGTCCAGCGAGACATCCTCTTGCATCAACGCCATCTGCGGTCCAAGTTCGGCCGCGTTATAGCAATCGACGGTCGCGACCACAACACTGTCTAGTAGTATCTGGACGTTTCCGAACTCCGGACCTTGCAGCAGATAAAGCTTGAAGCCATAGCCGCGGTATTCGAACTGCGCCCATTCGCCGGCGTTTCCGGTGTTATCCAGCGTCGTCATGTCGAGACCTTGGAAGTTCCGAGCCGTTTTTGCCCAAGTCCCCGATGTGGCCACTTTCTGGTCGAGGTAGTCATTGGAGACATAGAACGTAATCGCGTCGTGATCCCAATTTGATGGGTACTTGTGCATTGGCACGATCGGAATTTCGTCAAAAGTCACGTTCTGCACGTCCCACATGCCATTGCCAGTTTCGACCGGAATCACTTCCGACGTGAAGTGTCCTACATACTCGCGGCCATCAGCGTCATGATCAACAACTGTGAAGAAGCCGTCCTCGTATTGCTCGTAGTACCACTTGAGCCGCTGTACGCAGGCATAACTGCGGCCTATCCATGAGAAGTTGAAACTGTGACCTGTATTCGCAGTTTCACGCGACCAGGGCGTTCCTCCGACAGCTTTCTTGCGTAGTTGTGTCCCGGTCCGCTTGCGCGGGAAGCCGTAGTTGGGACACATCGAATCCTGGATGTTCTCATCCCAAGTCGCGGTGGGGTTGAGAATGTCAGAGCTAGGCATCGGCCCCTCCAGAGTTGTCGGCGTAGCTCGCATTCACGGCCGAGCGGATAGCATGCTTGTTGGCCATCAGAAATTGCATGGAACTCTTGGCGTCGATTGCGCTCAAGTGCAGATGAACTTCGCCGCCCGATGAACTGGCTGGCGCCACCGAAGTGCTATCGGCGCCGTAATACTTCGCCATATCAGCATAGGTAGCTCCTGAGTTGATCGCGTTGAGAGCCCCAGCGTGTGTGCCGGCCTGCTGCTGTTCAACCATAAATTCACCGCGTTGCGCGCGAATCATGCCGTGGTCAACACCATCGCCATAGGAGCCGAAGTTATCGATCGGACCTCCCCAGTCATATTGAGCGGCCGTCGAAGTGAATTGGCTACGTCCCGCTTTCTGCTCACCGGTAAACTTCGCTTCAGCCTGCTGAATCTCTTTTTTAATGGTGTCGTTGTAATAAGCTCCAGCGGCTGGCCCCATAGATCTTGTGGTTTTCTTCGCTTCCATGTCCAAGCTCTGCACATCGCTGTACGCGGACAGATAGTCCATACCGCCCTGTTGGTAACTTTCGAAGTCATTGGCAATGCGCGGCCGCACCTGTTTCAAGTCGTAAACGCGCGCTTTCTCTCGGCCGCCAAATCCGATCGCACCGAGAACAGCGCCGCCCACTGCGCCGATCGCCGCGCCGATGGGACCACCAAGGGACATGCCCAGTTGCATGCCACTCATGGCTCCGCTTAGCGCGCCGCCCACGCCACCATTACCTTCATAGGCTCCGAACAGCCCCATGGCGCCGCCGGCCGCGCCCATCGCGTTCGCACCGACTCCGCCTCCATTCAACATGCCAGTTCCGGATTTGCCTAGACTGAAATTTCCGGCTTTATTGAAAGAGCCCGAGAGATCCACGCTTTGCGTTTCGGCGAAGCCCGCGTCAGCGTCGGAAGTTGACTTCTTGCCACCGAACAAGCCGCCAAGAGTGCTCTTGCCCTGGCTGAAAAGCCCTAATCCCTGTTGCGTATTTCCCAGTGCAGTGCCAACGCCGCTTGGCGCTGTAGCGTCCGCACTGGTGGAACCGCTGAAGCTCGTCGGAACCGCTGTTGATCCGCCCGGCTCGCTTGCGCCGCCCATCGAGGCTGATAGGCCGGTCGATCCGCCGCTGGTGCTGAAGCTCGATTGCGCGAAGGTATTCGCCGAGCCAAGCCCGACAGCAGAACCCCCGCCACCCAAAGCCAGATTTGCGCCGCCGATGGAGATCTGTGCTGTGCCGACAGAGATCATCGCCGACGCCGCGCTGTGCGTGGCGGTTTCGTGTGCATTAGCGCCGTGCCCGGCAGCCGTTCCGGCGATACGATCGAAGACGCCGCCGGGTGTTCCCTGCGCCGCATTGCCCACGTTACCGATATGGGCTTGCATCCGCTGCACCAATGCAGCCGCGGCTTCGCCCGCGGCCTTGTCGCCAAACTCCTTCATGGCCTGCATGGGGTTTGAAAAGAAACGCGAAAACTCCCTCGCCATCTTTTCGCGGGCTGCCCGCGAGGCTTCCACTAACTGTGCATCCTTGATCTGCTCGGCCGCGATCGCACGACGGTTATAATCCTCATCGGAAATTTCCGTCAGTCTCCGCTGCTCTTTGTATTTCCGTAACCGCTCCTCATACTCTGCCTCGATCGCCGCTGTCTGGTTTTTCTCGGCCGACAACAACTTTGCCCGCGCCTCGGACTCAATCTGTTCTGTTTCAGATGTATTCCGATGCGACAGATCAGAAGTTTGATGATTTGCGGAAGCACCTATAATGCCCACGCCGCGATTCAACTCTTCAACGTGCGCTTGGTATAGAGGGGCGTTTTTGTTCTTTCCATACAGCTTTTCGTATTCGTGCAGCAGATCGTCTATCTGTCTTTTTGCTTCAGCGTTGATCCGCTGAAAACCTGAGACCTGGTGCGTAGCGCTCTGGTCGGCCAACTCGTCGATATGCCGCGTAAACTCATCCTGGGCGGTGGATATCTCTATGTTCGTTTGCTTATGTATTTCGTTGACCGATGCTAGGCGCTGTCCAGGATCCAAATGAGAACGCGGATCGAAAACGTCATTGACCCTGTTCTTTTCCTCTTGTTGAATACGAGGAACACCTGTTAATCCTGACAGACTTGTTTGCTCGCGCAGCTTTTGGACTTCGTGGATTTGGTCCTCAAGACGCTTCTTTTCATCAGCATGGAATTTTGCCCATACGTCATTTACCGCCTCCTCCGAAGCGACATGCTTACGCGTAAGTTCATCAATTTGCTGTTTGGCTTGTTCTCGATAAAGAGCTTCCCCACGCAGAGAAGCGTTGGTAGCCTCGTTGTGCAGCTTAATTCTCTCTTCAGTGGCCATGCGCCCAAAGGCAACAGAATCGGCCTTGGCACGCAATTTGCCAATAGCGACTTCCTGGTCATATTCGGCCTTGCCTGCATTAGGGTCAACCTCATGGACCCGGATTCTCTGATTTTCGGGGGTCCTGTTTTCCAGATCCTGCTGCATACGCAGTGCGCGAGTCGTCTCATATAAAGACTTCTCGTGAGCCTGAGTAACATCGAGATGCTTTTTTGCTAAATTGATTGCATTTTGGGTTTCGACATTAGACCGTTGCCAAGCTTGCGCTGTCGCTGAAGCATAAGAATTCTGTGCCTCAACGCCTTTTTCCTCCATCTGAACGGCCAGTTCCTCAGCGCGGGCCTTAGCGGCATCGCGATTCTGGTATTGAAGAGCTAGTTCCTTATCGTCCCGTGGCGTGAATGATCGCATAGGCATGGCACCCGGATACATGCCATTTCCCATGCCCTCAATCACCGCATTCGCGTCGATATAGTGTTTCTTTTTGTTTTCGAGTTCAGAAATCTGAAGGTTTGCCTCTCGCAAAAGACCATTCGCGGTTTCAAAGCTCGCGGTATCGAACAACTTCTGTCCAGCGGCTTCACCCGCTTTCTGAATGTATTCATCTACCGATTTATTGACGTCCACGTACTCTTCATACAGCTTCTTTACGCCTTCGTAGAGCTGGGTGAATACCATCGCACCGATTTGGATTGCGCCTAGCCCGATCAACGCGGTTCCCACCATACTCAGAGCTGTCTGTGCGGCTTTACTCTCTGCAATGATGCCCCGAAATGCGCGTGGCAAATGAATGCCAAACTCCTCGGTAAGAAGATGCACCTTTTCCCGTGCGCTCGATGCGCCTGCACCCGCAGCCCCCATGCCCTCTTTCACGCGCTGGCCCGTTGTCGCGCCAGCGGCGCCGAGCTGACCGAGGCTTTGCGTGACCTTCGAGACAACCTCGCCGGAGTTGCCGTCGACGACATTGATCGTGATTTGGACTGCCGAGGTATCTACAGCCATGCACTATTTCCTTCTGCGGATCTTGGCGCCGCACCCCAGGCATTCAACGCCGAAGCGGTTCTGTTGCCGAGCGCCGCATGCCGTACATGCCGGATGATGGCCCTCGAAAGCGCTACGTGCCAGGCTGAGAGCCAGCAGGCCCGAGGCCTCAAACGCAGCCAGGTCACGAGGCAGGAAGACAATGCCGGCTTTCTGCTCAGCTTCGAGATGCAGCAAATGCCGTGCAAACTCGTAATAGCCCGGCGAGAGGGTACGCGGCGGAATCTGAAAAGACATGCGCTCGCGCGTCTCTTCAGTAGCCCCAGCCGACTCGCGATCGATGCGGGAGCGCGCGAAGTCCTCCTCGAAGATCTCTTCGAGAGCCATTCGCACGCCTTCCGCATCCTGGACGACATCAATCATTGTCCTCACTGAGATTTGCGGCGGCCGGCGAGAACAACACGTCGGCAGCAGCCACCTTGTGATAGGCGTCCATCTCGGCTACGATCGCTTCGCGATCCGCGCCCAGTTCCGCTCCGTTGGCCTGGTAGCCGTCCACGCTCACGATCAGCTCGTCGTAGAGCTCTACCAGTGTTGGTTGCGGGCCGAGCCAGAGCGTCTTTGCCTTGCGCGAGCCGCCTATGATGCGCGAGCGGCTGGAGTCGCGCGAGAAGCGCCGCTGCTGGTCAGCATTGGGCGTTTTAAAGCGATGGCAGAGATTGCGGTACTTCTGCATCACTCCCTTGTCATCCGCGCTCCATAAGGCGTTGAGATAGACAGACTCAACACCCAGGACAATCGGTTCATCGTCAGAAGGCTCAGCGCGCTCAACATTCACAATGGCGTTGCCCACAGCCAGGCGGTGGGACAACGGCAAAAGCGACTGCCAACCGGCGGCGGAGGTGACTGGCGAACCATCCGCAGTGGCATAGCCTTCAGCGTTGACCAGGCTTTGCTCTACGAGCGCCAGGCGCGCCGAAGTGGAATCGAAGCTGTCGACTCGTTTGCCGAACTGGTTCTCAGAGGCAGAAACCACGCCATCGAAATAGTGCATCCATTGTTTCTTGAGAATGCGCGCGAGTGTAAGCCGGTACTGTTTTCCGCGATCTTCGATCACGACGATACGCGATGTTGCGAGCTCGATTGATGCCATGAGGGGTCCTTCTTTCAATTTGGATTGGATTTTGTATTGCTTACCAGGGTGAAGGACCCTGCATTGCTTGAGGTTCGCGGAGTGGGGCGAAACCTCGATCCAGCGAAGCGGTGCCAGATCTTGAAACGGTGAAAAGAGCGGAGCGCGCACCCAGAGCACACGCCCCGCGGAAAACTCGTTAAGCGCCTACAAGGTAGGCTGCGACTGCGCTGATTACCTGCAGTGAGACGGGAGGAACGCCAGCCACCTGGTTGCAAGTAGTCTCGTCAGCCTCGATCTGCCAGACTTCCATTTCGCCATCGAATCCAAGCTTGGTGGTTTTGGTCTGCATCTGTGGAATCGAGATGGCGAGCTGTGCGGCCGCACCGGAGTTCACGGTCAGGTTATAGCCCGAGGCCGTATCGTTCTGGTGAAGCAAATAGACGTCGTCAACATCCTTCGCTGCGATGGTGGTCGTCAGTGAGAACTTCGGGTTGCCCTTGCGCACAAAGATGCCGTACTGGCCACCGCCCGGTGCTTTATGCACGCTTGCCTGGTTGTCTAGCTTGAGCGTGGTGCTCATATGCCTGCCGGTAAGATTCTGCAGCGCACCCACCGGGCCGAACTGCAGCGTGGCATCGGAGCCCAACACATAACTTTCCGCGGCAAGCGCCGGAAGGATAGCCATCGCGCCCATTATCTGGCGGCCAGTGCCGATCCCGTTCATCTCGACCATTACCGCGCCAACCTCATTGATCGTGATGGTGACATCGCTCAAGCAGAAGTCCGGGACTTTGTACTTCAGCGCTTCGGTGTCCTCCATATAGATTGTGGTCGGCACTGCAGTGCGCGTCGACTCATCGAAAGTGAAGGTGTGAGTGTAAGGAGAGACCGCACCGACCACCGTATCCTTGCCCATCAGAAAAGCGAGACACCATCCCAGGGTCCACGGAGATCCTTCAGCCTTGAAGCCGGAAAGCTTGGTGTCGAAGCTCGTCGCCTGCCCGTTGGTAGCAAAAGCAGTTCCCTTGCCGGCATAGTCGATATCGGTACGGCGCGTCTTCGTAAGTTCCAGGACGGCCCCGCCATCAAAGCGTTGGCGCTGGGTCAGAGCCGCATCGGCGAGAGCGGCATTCCACGCGAGTTGGCGATTCGCGCTGAGGACCAGGTTACGTGCGGATTTCCATTGAGACTCAAAGTTGAAGGGTCCAGGCATGGTTATTTGCTTCCTTTCGCGGAGGCGGTATTCGTCTCGGTTGCAACTGCGACTGGGGCCGGCGCTGCCTCTGCAGGTGCGGGCTCGAAGATCGGTTTCCCCTGGTAGAGTTCGCGCGACAACACTTTGGCCCACTCGCTGGTGAGCACGCGCGTGGGACTGCCGGGCGTGAAGGAGTAACTCAGATGCGCCGTATTTACCTGCAGGGCGCCATTCTTGCCCGCCATCGCAACACCAGCCGCACTGAGCTGAACGTTAATGAAATCGGATTGGACTGCTGTAGCCATGTTCAAAACCTCACTACACCGGCTGGGCGTTTGCTCCGCTGAACTGCGCGTTGCCTTTGACAAGCACAACAACTGAAAAGAGCTGATCGACCGGCCCTTGGTCTGTATCCACCAGGGAAACCGATCTCATCTCGATCGGGAACGTCTTGGCTCCATCCGCCAAGAACAAGCGCGCGCCGGCAAGTTGATCCTGGACGGTCGCGACCAGTACCAGCGTCTGTTTGCGTTCATCCGCCTTCGACCGCAAGGAAGACTCGAAGCAGAGGAGCTCGAAGGGAAGACTGGCCTCATAGGTTAGGCGCTGATTATCGCGAAGGTTGTCATATTCTCCACCCGCGAAGCGTACCCGGATCGAAGGCGGCTGCAACACCAGGCGGCCGTCATCGTCGAAATCATCGTCACCCAGGGAATCGATCTGCACTTTGGAGCCATAGGCGGATGCAAGCTTCGCACGCAAAAGAGCCAGCAGCGCGGCCTCAACGTAATCGATACGGAAGGTCGAGCTCATGGTGTGCCTCCAAGGCCCGCATCCTTCTTGGATTTGATCACGTAACGATTCACCAAGCCGCGGATCCGCGCCGGATCTTCCGGACGGAACACACAGTAAGGCCGCGGCGGAATATTCTGATGCCGCGCATGTTCGCCTACTTTGACCGTCGTCAGATTGCGTGGTCCGATGCGCCTGATCTTTTCAGTGACCAGGTTACGCGGTCCAATCAGCTTGGTGCGCAGAACCACTCGCTTATGTCCCTCCGGTGCAGGTCCTGCAACACGCCGGGCAACATATTCGCCCTGCAGCTTCTCAAAGCTGCCCACGTAGCGGGATTGCATGCGCTGATAGCTGTGCTCCCCGACTTTCACGGTTGCTTCGGACTGCGCTTTGGTCCGCGGACCGATCGCTGCTCCGCGGTCGCGGGAGCCGAACTGATGGACGGCAGCATACTTGAGAACGGTGCCGATGACGACGCTGTTTCCCTGAACGGCGTAGGTGATCGAATTCAGCAGCGTGCTCTTGCCGATCAGCAGCTTGTGCCCAGGCCCATACCGCTTCGGATCGCGCTTGATCGTGTTGGGCGAAAGCGGTACCCAGGAATTGGCCGGCGATCCCTGTTCGCGAAAGGTGCGACGGACCGAGACGAGCTGAGACGCGCCGATCTCCCGCGACAGCTCCTCGTGCTGCTGCAAGGAGAGATGGAAGCGGCCCAAAGCCACTACCGCCCGACTCTCATCGACTTTGATTACCTCGGTTGCCATTGCTTACATCCCATACCAGTACGGGAAATAGCCGCCGCGCTGATCGCGATCACCGCCCGTGTATCCATCCAAATTGCGGTCGCTGAAGCGCTCAGGCTTGCGGGTTACAACGGCCTCGCCAGATCCCGATTGCGCCAACTGCGCAGTGACGGGCTGGTCGAGCGACGCCTTGCCATTCGAAATGTCTTTGAGAAAGGCAATTGCCTGGTCAAACCGCTGTTGCACCGTATCGCTGATCCGCGTCTCGCGCCGCCGGCTAAAAAGCAGATAGACGGTCAAATCCAGCGTCAGCGCCTTCACATCGTTGGACTGCTGCAGTGGGGTGACATACCGCTGCCGGCAGTAGCTCTCTACGCGACCCGATGCCTCTTCCAGCGCCGCAGTGACGATAGCGGCATTGACAGCGCCGGTATCGTCATCGTCGGTCAGCTCGATGAGATCCTTCTGCGAGAGCCGCAGAGGGACCAGGTCGTCCTGGGTCGCGTAGGCCATGGTTAGTTCGTCTCTCCTGGAGTAGGCGCAGGTGCAACGTAGGGACCAATCACTTTCAGCGCCAGCAGCCGCTCAGCGTGAGATGAGGTGAGGTCGATTGGCTCGTCACGTTTGTACAACTCATTGTCGTGATTGATCGGATGCAGCACGGTATACGTCGTCGGCACCCCATCGTCCGCTTTCTTTTTGCCTGCCATGGCTCCTTCTTTCTAAGCGTGGGTTGTGAGAGCGCGCCAGCCAGGGACGCTAAGCGTTCCGGCCGGCGCGCCTGTGAGGTGCAGTTTTAGGCGACCGCGCTGGCGAAGAGATAACCGGCTTCAGGAGCGGTGATGTTCTCCGTCGAGTACCAGTCCACGCCCAACAGATCTGCCTTGGCCGTCGCGTCCGGATGCCGCGCGATAATCACGCCGTAGCCGTCGATGGTCAATGGCGCATCTGTCCAGACGAAGCTCTTGCCGAAACTGATGTCCTTTGGAGCGACCTGGCCCTCAGCGCCTATCACGCCCGCATTCATCACCGACGGGGCCACATACGCCAGAATGGCGTTCTTGCCCCAGATGAAGGTTTGCGTGCCGTCGCCATTGTCCTTGATGCTGGCGGCCACGACGACCTTATCCACGCCAAAAACCGTCGCAAGTTCCTGCGCACCAATGATGCCGATCTGCGAGTACTTGAAGCGCTCGATGATCTTCGGATGGTTGCGCACCGCCTTGTAGACGTCATACCCGAGTACCAGCAGGTTCGCCGGTGATCCCGTAGTAATGACGGCCTCTTTGGCGGTCTCGACTGCAACGATTGGGTCGGAGTTCACATAATCCGACCAGAGCGAGCCAGCCGAGAGCGTCTGGGTATTGGCTCCATAGTTGGCCGGGTTGGTTGCCAACGCGGCCGCACGGGCCTGCCGATCGAGCATCAGCTTGGTCTGCAGCAGCTCCACGGTGGTCTGATTCAGATCGCCGATGGTGTACGACTTTTTCTCTTCGTCGGCAACCACGGCGCTCAGCGCATGGCTGGGGCAGAAATAGCTATTCGAAGAGAGCTTGAAGCTGGTACGCTCTGACGGCGAACCGGGGGCGCGCAGCGTATTGTTGGTGAGCTGCTGTGCTTCGCGGCCGAACACCCAATAGCGATCGGTCTGACGAATGACGGGCAAACGCGGAAACAGCAAGTCTGTCACGTCCTGATTGTTGCGATAGCCCTTCGCGTAGTTCGAAAGGGCCATGTCTAACCGCCCGGTTAAGGGCAGAACCACGGAAGTTGCCATTGCCTCAGCTCCTCTAAGCGAGAATGTCCGGCGCCCACAAGCGCAACGGAGTTGTGTTACTTGACCATCGGAAGAACGTCGATGATGAACTCGTCACCGACAACAGCGGCGCTCGACTGCGCGCGCCCGGCAATCTCCTCACCGGTACCGGAGGCGCCTACGGCGGGAATAAACCGCGACGTTGCATCCGCCTTCACGTACTGGCCTGCGGCAATCACCGCGCCAGCAATCGCCACTGTTTCACCGCCCTGGACGACCGGGAAGGCATCGCCCACTGCCGTTCCGCCCACGGGGACGTCGCCGGCGACACCGACCACGCGCGTATTGAGAACGGTAATCAGTTTGCCGCCACCGTCGGCGACCCCCTGGGCGACCGCCAAGCCGCGCAAAATTCCGGCCGTCTCGGCCATCCTGGTGCGGATCTCGGGAATCCCAACAGGTCCCATCACTCGCATTGTCATGACTCAAATCCTCGTTTCTGTGGAATCGTTCGCCTCGGGGGTGGCTTTCGCCCTTCGATTCCCCCGAGGCATTGTTCGCCGGCCCCTAACAGCCTCCGGCCCGAATGAACTTCCTAGACTGCGCCTGCCGTGCTTGACCCAGACCGAGACGGCTTCCAGCTTTCGGCTTTCAGTTCCTTGAACGCGTCGTTATAGCCGATTTTCTTTTCCTTCGCACGTTGCTTCACAGCCTCGTCGAAGAGGATGGAATCGGGATCGACGCCTTCCTTGAAAGTTGGCGATCCAGGGACTCCTGAGATTGGGAGCGCGCCCTGGGGCACGATCTCGCCCAGGCCATCGAGCACGTCAGTGAAAAGCTGCAGCGCATCTTTCTTCTGCTTCTTGTCGCCTTCGCCAAACTCGATCTCAACGATGTCGGCGGTACTCAGCGCATGGAAGAGCTGCGGAACACCCATTTGCTCGTAAGCGGGCAGCCAGCGCTTGTTTGCCTTCAGATTTGCGATCGCATCCTTGGCGCGTTGCGAAAGCCCGGCCAGCGTCTGCGTTTTCTTGTACTCCGCAAACAGTGCCTCGGCCGCTTCGCGCTTCTCACGCTCTGCCTTCAGTTCCTCGGCGAACTTGGCTTCGGTTTTCTTGTTTTCAGCGAGGATCAGGTCCTTGACGCGATCTTCGCTGAATGCCGGCTGCAGGGCGGGACCGCCGCCGAACATTTCCCGCAGCGCCTCTTTTACCCTGTCCGCGATGGACTTGGTGTCTTCTGGCATTGTGTTCTCCTCGTCGAATTCGATTGATTGAAATTCCGCCTGGCTGAATGCAGCATCGGCCAGGCCTTTTACTTCCGGAACATCGGCGCCCAGAAAGCCAAGGTGCCGCAAACCGTACTTCCCATCGGCGGACTTGTAGAGCGCCACAGAGCGCTTCTTGTAACGCCCGGCAAGAAAGCTTTCACGGAACGCGGGCTCAACCTGGTGAAGCTTCGCCACCAGCGTGCCGGAAACGTTCTTCAGCTTGGAAACCCACGCATATGCAGGTGCGCCGCTCGCAGCCTTTGGATGGCCTAGTACCACAGGAGCTTCATGCTTCGCCGGATCGTAGCTATCGGCGATCTGCTGGACGTCCGCCTCGGAGTAGTTCCCCTTTTCGCCGTAATCGCCGGCACGAAAGATCTCCATCCACGGCGTTTCATCCTCCGCATGCTGGATGCTATCGGTCTTTGTCAATACGGCCACGGATCAAATTTAAGGGGCGGAACAGGTAGACAGGGGCGCACTAGACTCGGTGGGTAAAGAGAATTAAGCTGACATACTTACCGAGCTAAACACGCAGAAGAGAACCGGAAAGGCTGTGTTTATGCGGCCATCAGCGTGCGGAAGTCCGTCTGGTCAAGCTCAAGCAAGGTCAGAGGCTTGGTTCCCAACCGTTCGATACCGCCCTCGCTGGAGTTCGGATCGATCTGAAGCGCTTCCTCTTCGGTGAGCGGAACCACAGAACAGCGGCAATTGAAGTCCCATGGCGGATAAATCTTACGCCAGACGGGATCGATTGCGCGAGCGATAAAACCGTCAAGCTCCGCATGACCAGGCCGCACCCGCAAATCTCCTGCCGTCCAGTATTGCCAGCACGGAAGGGCATCCATCATGTGCGGTTCCTGCATCTGTTCGAGCCGGCCGGCCGAGTAAGCCTTCGCGGTGTTGGTATGGAACACCGTATCCAACTCGAAGGCGGTCAGATCGGCGACACCGGCATCGCTGGCAATCTGATGGGCAACCTTCTCAAAATCCGCCCGTGTGCCGCCTTGCGCCACGCTCTCAGAGAGTGCATCGCGCACTTTGGCAATCACGCGCTGATCGTTGACGCCGGCAATGGTAAACGCATCGCTGCGGTATTGCCGTGTCAGTCCATCGAAGACTTCCTTCGTGACTGGGGTCAAATCGCGAAGATATTCGATTGCGCCCGTAGCCGGCACATCAAAGGAAAACCCTACATCCAAGTTAGCCTTCTGCGGATTTTCGGCGAAGGTGTGAATCAGATGCGAGCCGGTGGCCAGGCGCACCGGTCGGCGTGTCTTCGTCAGACCGGTGCGTGCGATATGCAGGCGCCCGAGCAGATTCGAGGCCGCCATGTAGCGCGCCAGCGTATCACCGATCTTGACCTGGGACGAGATCACTTTTCGCTCACGTTGGCGGCGATCATGCTGTCTGCCAGCTCGTGGATCCGCTTACGGTAGATCTCTGCCGATTCGCTTTTGCACTGGTCGAATATACGATCAAAGTCCTTTTGCTCGTGGATCACCGAGCGCGGCGCTTTCGATTCTCCAAAGGGAACCGCGCCTTTATCTTGGGTTGTATCGTCCACCTCGTTCCCGTCCTCGTCAGGATCTTCGCTGGGCACAGGTGGCGCGGCTGCCGCAATCGGCTTGAGAACCACGTCGCCCGCCTTCGGCTCGGGGAGACCATAAGTTTCCTGCACATAGCTCTGGGTAATCGGCATGCCCATTTTCTGCAGCGTGGAGTCGACAGTGGAACGATCACCCAGGTCGGTCTCGTCCGCGTTGCTCAGTACTGCCGTCGGCATCGGAGCATCCGGACCGTAGTTCCACATCACCAGATTGCGGATCAGCTGGTCGTTCAATACGTCGGCAAGTGATTTAGCCAGGCGTTTAGCCTTCTTTTCCTTGACACTCTCGTGGACCGTTCCCAGCGCCTGTGTGCCCTTGCCATTCTCTCCACCATGGCTGGTCAGCGTTTCGCCCACCAGGCTGCGATAGATCGCCAGCTCGCAGCGCATGCAAAGCTTCTCGTACACGTCAGGATCCTGCGAGCGCGCAATCTTCAGCAGATCTTCCATCAGACCGAAGTTTTTGGGCACAGCGATCGCCACCCGCTCGATGATCGCTTCAGCAGCCGCCAGGGCCTCTTGCTTCTCGCTAACGCTCGCCCCTTGCTCATACTGCACAACGGCCGTGCCGGGGCCTTTCTCGGCAAACCGCAGCCAGAACCGCATGGCCTGGCGTTTGAACCAACTCGGCCAGAATACCTTGCGCAGCAGCGGGCGGCCACGCCGGTTGCGTGCGCGCGGCCGATAACTGAAGATGGCGAACTTCTGTTCGGGAACTTCGACGCCCTCGATGTCGTAGGGCGTCTTGAGCAGCCGGAGATTGCCCGTCTGCGGATAGAATGGCAACGCAAACGTGAAGAGCTCCTGGGGACAATCCTTTGCGTCTTTCAGAGAGACCTGGCCGGCGCTGACGTCGTACATCAGTTCGACAAGAGAGAACCCATAGAACGGCGCATCCATGAGACTGTCAAGCATCGACTCGAAGCCAGGCATCGCGTCAAACTGCGACTGGACGAACTGCGCAATGTCGATCGCACGGCCGCTCTGATCCTTGGGCTGCACCGTGAAATTGCGATCCAGCACCGCGAGCTTCAGTTCCTCCATCGCGGCGCCTACGTCTTCGTCCTTCTCCTCGAGCTCGCGGTAGAACTGAACCGCGAAGGGCGTGTCCATAACCATCTGCTGCCACATGGCTGTGGGATCGCTCATGCCGGTGAACGCCAGAGCCAGACGCCAGGTGGTGTATTGATGCAGGTACAGGACATCCTGCGTAACGACTTCGTCCTTCAATGGCGCTTTCGATGGAGTCTGCGTATCGGCCATCAGAGTATCCCTCCTGAACTTGCATAGATGGAACGGCCACCAGGCACGGTGATTTCGTTAGATACCGCACCGGTGTCGCCAGCTAGATCGGCCAAGGCTTTAGCCCAGAATTTATCGGCGTGGGCGAAGAGCTTCTTCTTGACGCCGCCGGCGACGGCCGTATCGACTTCGATTCGCGGTGCATCGAAGGTTACGCCACTGGGCGTGGCCTGGCGCTTGATCGCCTGCAGTTCGGTGCGGATCTGCGGATCGTATGGAATGCGGCTCCGCTGTTGCTCCATCCGCTTCTTGATCCGGATAGCAAGATCGGTTTTCATTTTCACGCCATCATCGTTCGATCCGCCAAAGCTGACACCCATCAAGCGGCCTTCGTTTTCCAAATTCAATAGATCGTAGAGTCCAACGCCCATGCCGGTTTTATCGATCGCGCTGCGCGTCGTCATGCGAACGATGGGATTCAACCGTTTACACTGCTCAGGGAAAGACATCGAATGAAGCGTGATGATTGCTCGCGTCCAGGCCACGTCGCCGATTTTCTCGTCAAGCCATAGGTCTGTTGCATCGTGATCGCGGCCCACGTCGATACCAGAGAACAGCGGACCACGCGGATGAAAGTCCGGAGGCAGATCGATGGTGGCGCCGGCGTCCTCGCAAGCGGCAATCAGGTCCAAAGTGAGCCAAGCGCCAGTGCTCTTGAGGAACGCACAGCAGAATTCCTGATTCCAGGTGTCGTCGTCGTTCAAGCCGCGCCGCATCTCCTCAATGTTGATCGGGCAGCCTTCAGCTACCGCGCGGTAAACGTCGATCCAATGACCGCTCCATCCGTCTTTCAGTACCGGCAGTTCGGACGGTGAGACGCCCATGTCGAGACCCAGCATGCGCGCAATATCGTAAAACTTGCCCTGCTCACCGTTGCCGGTGGAGAACACTTCAATAGAGTTGCCGAGCGCCACTTGGCGAAAAACTGCGGCGAAGATCGAATAACTGTCTTCGTGATGCGCGAACTCATCCAGAACAGCGTCGCCCGGATAGCCGCGAGCGGTACGAGGGTTCGCTGGTAGCGCAATGATGCGCGAGCCATTTGGAAAGGTGATTCGGCTCTGGATGGATTCGATACGGCCGATCGCGTCTACGAAGTCTTCGTCTGTGACGTGCCGGGCCGTTTCACCCACCAACTGCACCAGCTTGGCGCAGGTCTCCACAAACTCGACCGACTGTGCCTTGGAGGCGCTAAGCACAGTGCATGTCCGGCCTGGTACGCGCATCGCAATCTCGACGCGCCGCCAGCATGTGGCGAACGAGATGCCAATTCGCGCCGACTTGACCATAAACTTGAAGCGTGTGTTGTCGTCGATCCAGCGTTGCTGGTAAGGACGCATCTGCAATACGGCTGGCAGCTTGACTGAGTTCTCGTAAAGTTCAATTGCCATTTTCCACCACCTTCAGTGGCGGAAGTCCGAAGACACGCTCACGGATTGTGTTCAGATCCGCGAGTTCGAAGCGGCCATCAGAAACCTTTTTCGCGGCCTTCTCTGTCTCAGCCTCAAGCTGCCGTCGCGCCTTGGCTTCGCGCTCCTCCAGCAGCTTCATCTTTCGCTCGTCCGTGGCGACCTTGCGCTCTTTGATGTTGTTCAGCCGGCGCTCGTTCATGATGTCGGCTAATGCGATCAAGCCTTTGGTGGCATTCATCCGGCCTTTGGGGGTGGCATCTTCGGCCAGGATGGCCATGAGCTGGTCGCGGGCCGCATTGACCACAGCCTCGTCCTCACCCTTGACGATCGACTTCGCAAATGCGGTGGCGATCACCCGCGCCTGGGCCGAGCGCGCCATCGCCTCGGCAGTGACCTGGCTAACCCGCAGATCAAACCATCGCTGCAGGTTGCTGTCCGACAGCCGCATGTTCGGAAAAAGCTCGAGGACACTCGTCTCGATAGAATCCCAGTCGATGAATCCGCCCTTTTCCTTGGGAAGCGCGGATAGTTCCTCAATGTCCTTCCAGGTACGCCCCTGGTCGCGGAGAGCCTGAATTGCGTCGCGCACCTCGATTGGGAGGCGATCGATATAGAGAAGCTGGTTGCGCAGCCGCTTCTCGCCGGTCTTTGCTCTGGGCTTGGTCATGGTTAGCTGAACAGCACGTTGTCGTTGTCACGCCGGCGCAATGCCACAGCGGATCCAAGAGATGTAAGCATGATCCGTTCGGCGATGAAGCGTCCCTTTTCGTCGCTGAATATCTGGTCGAACTTCACGTAGTTCAGTTCCTGCAAGTCCTGCAGCATCGTCATCACCTGGCGAAAGCTCATGTTCGAGCCAAGATCCTGCATGAGCCCTTGCAGAATCGAATCCGTCATCCGGTCCAGTTGGTCCTCATGCCCTTGCCGGATCAGCTTCAGCATGTTGCCGCGGCGCCGCTTGGTCTGTTTCAACTCTTGCTCAACGTCCATCTCACCCTCGCTCCACTAAACGGTTCACAGCATCCGTCACCTTTTCAAGCACAGCGTCCTGACGGTCGAAACGCTCATAGACAGATGGGAATTCCTGCGCGGCGTAGATCGCCAGGCGACGAACCTCCTCGGCCTGCTGGCCACCCTGCTCGGCCAGTTTGGTCAACGCATCGGCCTGACGGCCGCTCGCGTCCGCCTGGCGGCTGCTCGCCTGCGTCTGGTCCTGGACACTCGACACCACTGCGGTGAACGCGGCCTGAATCGTATCGTTCATCCGGGACAGAAAGCGCCCGAAGATCGCCAGGCCCACAAGCACGACCACAGGCCATGGCCCCCAGACACTCAGAAGCCCGAAGCCCGCGATCGGCTGGCGCTGCAGCAGCTCGAAGATCGCCAGCACAATCGCCGCGCCTCCGGCCGATCTCAGGCCCAACTGCAAATGCCGCAACCAACCGCGGCGAAAACTGACGCTAGCTTCCGTGCCCGACATCGCCGTTGCTCCGATTCCCAAGGTCGTCACTTGCTGGCTGCCCCCGTGGAATTTGCCGCCGAAACCGGCGGCACTAAGCTGGACAGAACCTGGGATAACTCAGTAGCCGTACTGGCCGAAAGGTGCAAGTTCACGCCGTTCCAGGTCACTGCCTCACCGATCGCCAACGGCGCAAGTGCCCCGGCCGTGTTCTCAGCATCTCTCACGGCTTGCTGCGTATTGCCAGCCCTCACGTCGGCGCCCACCGTGGCCACGCCCTGGAGCGCTGTGAGCAGCTCGGCCTGGTGGCGGTTTGCCTTATCGCCCCACCCGATCACCGACAAGCCGGCACCGGCCAAGGTCACCGCCGTAACCGGATCCAACTTTCCGTACCAGACGCCGGCAACCGCCGCCGCCAGAATTACCACCCCGCCGAGGATCGTTTTCTTACCCTCGAACCATCCCGAAATCTTTTGCCAGATCCCCATAAATCCTCCAAACCCCAAAAACCACCCCGACGAGGGGCTGGTAAGCTCTTAAACCGACCAGCCGTCGCACGAGAACGCTGTTCTCGAATTTTCTGACCCGAAAAGCACCTACCCCACCGAAAAATCTCCCGGACGCCCCCAGGAGGCTCCTGTCGCGTTTTCGGGTTTTGCCGGTTTTCGCCCCGGTTGCACCCCTAAGCTTCCACGAACTCCCGGAGTTTCCGCTCGACTACAGACATCGGTACGATCCAGGGTTTAGCCAAGACCGAGATAGCCAGTACTTTGGACGCCAGGTCGTAGTTCCAGCGGAACCCATAGCCCGACTTGACCGCGCTGCCGGAGTTGCCGGCGATCTCCACACCCGTTTCTTGCTTTACCTTGGCGGCCATATCCGCAAAACGCTCCGCCGTGACACCCGTAAACCGTTGCTCAACCAAAGCCATGATGATCGCTCCGCAAATCTGCCATCACTGTCTCGATTTGGTTCCGGCCCATCGGGTGTGCCCACTCGATAGGCCGGAGATTGGTTCAGTTCCCCAGGTACACGCTGTAGACCGTCGTCCACCACAAGTAACGGTGTTTCTCTCAACTACCACCGCAGCAATCTGGGGTATTCCACGTTTTGGGTTATATTTTGTTAGCTCGTCGGCTGCTCGTCCGCCTCGGCCTGTTGCTCGGCCGCCGCATCGGAAGCGAGTGCCGATGCCTGCAACTGCGCATCTGTCTCGCCCCGCAGCGACATAAGCTTCGTCACCAGCGAGGATCCGGCGGCAATCGCGATAGCGATCAGTTCCTCAATCTCCTCGGCCGTCAACGCCAGCCCCAACAGCGGCAAGCCCGGAGCAAATGGGTTCGGCCCATGCCGCGGCATGCCGGACGAGTTCGCCGCGATTACCGCCTGCACAATCGCGATCTCGCTCTGGATCGAGGTCATGATGGTGGCGAAAGCTGTCTGCGCCTTGGTGCTCTTCAGGTGCAGAACCCCCTGGCTCTGCAACGTGCTGATTTGTGCGAGCAGCGTATTGAACGCGGTAATTGCCTGCGCCGAGGTCAACTGCGATCCCGAGTCCGGCAACGATTGCAGGGTCTTGGTAAACGCATCATTAGCCTTCGCGGCCTGGTCGATGTAGGTCGCGACCTGCGCGCCTTCCTGTGGAGTCTCCTCGCCAGCCTGGATCAACTGGTGGTTCGTCGTTGCAGCCGTTTGCAGACTGGCCCCGATCGAGGCCGCCGCCAAACTCGATTGATGCACCGCGTTCCCGCTACATCCCTTGGCGGCCATGCAAATTACCAGAGCCACCGTCATCACGGCCGTAAAGGCCAACAACCGTCCAAATCGTTTCATGCTGCCTGCTCCTTTGCCGCTGGGCTGGCCGGCGGCGCGTTTCTCGTGGTCCCCAGCGACGGGTCCATGTCGCTGGGGAGTTGGTCGTACTGGGTTAGGTCGAACTCCGTCACTAGGCGCATCAGGCCCTGGGCGTAGTTAGGATTGGTCGAATAGCCGCATTTCTGGATCGCTGCGGCAAATTTCGCGGGGCTGGTGCGGACGGCCATGGCCGGCGCATAACGCGAAGCCTGAGCCAGCAGAAGCGCATGCGCCTTGAAGCTGTCCTGGGCCGATGCGTAGCGGGCAAAATCCGCCATCTGCACGACAGTGTGCCCGTTGATCACTTCATGCGTCGGTAACTCGATATAGCTGTCCGGAGCCACATGATGCGCGGTCTTAATGCCGAAGAAGTTGAAGGCCTTTTTCGCCAGGCCGGTCTGCCCCCAACCGCTTTCCAGAATCGCCTGGGCCAGCGTGATCGAGGCCGGAACACCCGTAGCGCGCTGAGATTCAAGCGCGGCCGGGACTGCCATCTGGAAGAACTCGTTTTGCAGTTTGTTCATGGCCTCTCATCCTTGAAGGGAGGCCGGGCGTCAGGTTGGGTCTCGGGTTATTAACCCTGGGCATCCCAACGCCACGGACACTCACTGCTCTGGCGCGCCGCAAATCCTTTCGCAAGAATTCGCGATGCCATCCCCGAAGGTGAGGTCAGAATAGGGCGCGGCAAAGCCGCGCTGGGACGCGATGGGAAGCAACAAAATAGATGCCATAAAAGCAATCGCCGCCCGTGAGCTGGGCGGCGATACAGGGAGAAGACTTCCTACTAAATGACGCGATATGAATCAGCGCTGCGTCTCGTCAAGGCATCTCAACGACTGTTCGTGCGTTTCTTCTAAATAACCGACTATATCCGATGGCAACGTAAAGTAGCCTCCGTCACTTGCGAGGAATGATCTGCGTTCTGTTTCAATTACAGCTAGGTAGTTCCCTAGGCAAGAGGCAGCTCCCCATTTTTCTTGATTTGGAGCGAGTGCTATCGCGTTCTTGAGTCGATGCTTCGCTGTAATGTCTGCATTTTCAAATTCCATCCCGTCTTTATTCCAAGAGTTTCCGGCCTCTTCAATGGAGACAAAGGCCTCATGACAGGCCAAAGAAAAAGCTTGCTGACGGCGGATGACGGACTGATGCCGAGAATAAGATATGAGCGTGACAATGACACTCGCGATCACTAGCAGCGTAACAAAAACCACGCCCAACACAGCTATCCTGGGCAGCTTCATCTTTCTCACTTTCTATCTCCGACCTTACGGAAGCGTCCTGGCGGTGCTTCACCTATCCATCTGAGAATCTTGCCAACAATGCTCCAGTTTCCACTCGATTGAAGCGGCTCCAGGATACTACTTGAGGGCTCTCCGATTGGAACGAGGAAGTAGGTCTCACGATCTTTCTGCAATGCCATAGGTTCGATTCCAGTGGGGGTACGCGCTGCGATGACACCTTTGTAAAGCCTATCCGGGTCCTTGCGCGACACGTCTACGATCGCTATTACTTCCTTCTCGATATATCGCGAAATAGTGTTTTCGAAGCGTACCGCCTGAATGACCCCACGCCTAGGAAGCCATTCAACCGGCAAGGAAAGCGTGTAATCCACGATAGGATTAGGTTCTCCTAATTGTGAAAGATACTTGAGCACAGGAACTGGATGGACCGAATCGGGGAGATGAAACCCCTCGGGAAGTCGCGGTGATGGAGAACGACCATGATTTGCTTCCGAATCATCAGAATCTATGAGTACTTTGGGCATCGGAGCGTTTGGCTTCTCAAAATATTCATCTGAGACTCCAGCTTCCTTATAGAAGAAAAGGGATTCAACTCTTCCACCGAGAAGTCGCGCGAGATGAACAAGTTGCTCGGGAGAAGGTCGGTAATCCCCGCGCTCCCATTTCGCCACATTTGATTGTGAAGTGCCTAATTTTTCAGCAAGTTCTGCTTGCGTTATGCCAAGAACTTCTTTCTTGCGCACCCTCCTTATTGTCTCCGCAAGCGCATTACCTTCGAGTTTTTCCTGAGTAACAGGCACGAATTTCCCCTTGACAATAATGGGAATAGGAATATTCTTATCCCCATGGAGCGCCACAGCGTGGCGGCAACAGGATAAATGGTTAGCCCTCAAATTTTTAGAGAACAATTGCTGCGCGGAATCTACAGTCGAGTTGCCGTTGAACTCAGGCTGAAGAAAAATGGCCGATCGCATGTATGTAGAGTTGCCCACGGCGAGCGCAAATCGCCCCGAGTAGAAATAGCATTGCAGCGCGAACTTGATCGAATTGAGGCTGAGGTTCGCGCGTATTCGCGCCGTTATGGCCGGCGAAGTGAGCGTGCGGCATGAGCGAAATAAACTCATCACGCTCTAAGTCTCGCGCGCAAGTATCTGGTAAGTCACTGCCACTCTTTCCAGAAAATTCTTCCAACAAACCGCTCCCAGGGAGCCTGAACGACGATTTGTTGGTACGCGGGGTCGTGACCGCTTCCATCAAGCAATCAAATAGAAGCCGTGACCAAATCGCGGATCAGATGAGTGCCCTCCTTAGTGTGCCCGTGACCGCACGAATGATCACCTCTTTCACCGCTGAATCGAAAGAACTCCACCGCTGGCCCGGCGCTTGGGACCGTGCGTTTTGCGCTGCGACTGGAGATGACACATTGCTTCTCTGCCGTGTCGAGGCCGCTGGATACCGGGTGATTAAAGGCGAGGAAATTCAACTACTTGAGTTAGGAAAGCAATATCTACGTCGCAAGCGGGCAGATGAACAGGCGGCGATGCTTGAGCGTCAGCTCGCGGGGGTGGACCTATGAGCACCGCCCTCACAGTTCCTCAGATCGTGTCTCTCGGCGATAGTCAGTGGATATCAGTTAAGGATGCCGCAGCGCTGACAGGTCTCTCAGACTTTTGGTTGCGCGAACAGGCCAAGGCCGGCAAGATCACCTCTCGCGCGGCGGCCGAGCGCGCCGCCAATGGCAAGCCCAAGCCTGAATATCTGGTATCAACGCTGCCGGTAAGGCCCGAGCGCGCAAAGCTCGCGGTCATGCCAAAGCAGCAGAACCTGCCACTGCTAAGGACACCACAGCGCGCCGAAGATCTCTTTCCCCGCGCGGAGGTTCCCGCGGATCAGAAGAAGAGGGTCGAGGAGCATTACCAGTCCATTCTCCCAATCATGATGTTTAAGGCCGAGCCGGATCGCTACGCGCACCTGACGCTGCGCGACGGTCGTCGCGTGATCTCGCGGGAACGCATGATCGTCTTCCAGGCCGAGCTCACCGGAAATAACCCGCGCACTCTCAAGCGCTGGATCACACGGTTCAGGTTGCAGGGCTACGCAGGCCTCGCGGACCGCCCGCGCAAAGACAAGGGCGTCTCCCTCTGGGCGAACCGTGACGAAGCGTCTGCCGCGCTTGCCAACGTGGTCTGCTATGCGGTGATTGTCGAGCACGTCTCGATCGCACTTGCTTTCGAAATCGTGGACGCCGCGGCGCGGCGCGGCCGCATTCACGCTACGAGCTACGAGACGGTTCGCCGCCTGATCAGATCCGCGAAGAAAGAGAATCCTGCCGCCGTCACTCTCTCGCTGGGCGGTCGTGACATGTATGACCGGTTCTTCGCGCCATTCATCCAGCGCGGCATTACCGACATCGACGCCGGCTACATCCTGACCAGCGACCACGCGATACATGACGTGATCGTGCAGGATGACACCTATAAGAAAGATCGCAGCCTGATCCGCATCCGCTTCACGGGATTGATGGACTTCCGCTCGCGCCGCTTCACTGCTTACGCCTGGTCTGAAGAGGGTTCTTCCCGCTCGATCGGAGTTGTCCTGCAGAACCATCTCGTCGATTTTGGTACGTTCTTCCAGCTATATTGCGACAACGGGAAGGACTACCAAAAGGCTGGGCGCGGCGCGCGAGGCGGTATGTGGAATGCCGCCGATCTCCGGCCAGAGATGCTGGGCGTGGTCGCGCGAATCGGTGCCGAGGTTAAGTTCTGCCTACCCTTCCACCCCCAGGCAAAAGCGATCGAGCGCGCAAATAACACGATTCATAGCCGCTTCGATCGGCGCTGGAAAACCTATTGCGGCGACAAGCCGGAACATCGCCCCGATCTGTGCATCGCGCTGGAAGCACGGCACAAGAAGCTGCTCGCCGCCGGCCGTGTGGAAGAGTCTGAAGTACCACTCGCGAGCGTCTTCATCAAGGCCGCCCGCGCCTTTATCGAGTCGGACTACAACAAAAAGGTAAAGCTCAAGGCGCGCGGCATGAAAGGCATGTCTCCGATTGAGGCATGGGATGCCTACCGATGGAAAGATTCTCAGTTCGTCGAGCCGCTTACCCTTGCACCGCTCTTCCTGTCGCGCACTCGGCGCGCGATCATCCACGAACGTGTGCATATTGGCGACAACGACTACGTCGCCGCCGACCTGGAAAGCGCCCACCAACTCCATGATCGCGGTACGCCTGGCAAGCTGCACCTGGTGCTCTTCGACGAGTACGACGACAACTACATCGCGGTCGCCGACGACGACGGATACGCCATCGCCTGGCTACGCAAGGAACGTTATTTGAAGCAGTCGGACGATGAGGAAACGCGCTCTGCGATCAAAGCGATCATGGAGAAACGCTCCGAGCAGTATCAGCGCACCAAAGACAAGCTCCGCGCCCTCAAAGGCGCTGTACTCGACGCGGGTTATGTGCCCCAGCATGAGCAGATGCTTGCCATCGGCAATCTGCCCATTCCCATCGACGATGTCGTCGTTCAGCGTCCGCGCAAAGCCGCGGCGAAGTCCGGCGAGCCTGTATCTACTCTTTTACCCGGCGAGGGCGGAAAACGTCTCGCCGGCCGTTTGTTACGGAGGCAATAGTGATCCCAAAAGCACACAAGGCGCAGTTAAAGCAGATGGGCTTGCCGAGCGACACGGACACGATTCGCCGCGCGCGCATGTTCATGATGGAGTCAGGCACGACCTCCGGTGAGTTCGCCGAGATGGCCCGCGTAAATCCCAACTCGCTCCGAGTTTTTTTGAGCGGATCCTACGACGCGCACAAGCCCTGCGACACGAACACGCTGGTTATGCGCGCATCCATCAAGGAGGCGATCGACCTCCACGAGGCTAAAAATCGCGGACGGCGCGACAACACGCATTACACTACCGCCGAGTTTGAAGAACTTCGCGCCTCGATGATCGATGCCCTGGAAGACGGCAGCGCAATCGCAATCGAGGGCGGCGTGGGCATCGGCAAGAGCTGGGCTCTGCAGAAGGTGACGGACGAAATCAACCAGCGCAAGCTCGGGCGCGCGATCTATGTGTACTGCTTGCGCGGCATTACACCACAGTCGTTCCTGATTAGCTGCTGCATCCAGGCAAAGATTCCAAGCCGCGGTACCATCCTGCAATTGCTGCAGAAGCTTTCTTACTTCTTCGAAGAAGAACATCCCTTACTCGTTCTGGACGAGGCCCAGAACCTCCCCGACGTGACGCTGGAAACGCTGCGCAGCCTTTTCGATCTACGAGGCTATGGGATCGTGCTGGCGGCCTCCTATGACCTGCTGAGTCATCTGCGTGAGTACAAGATGCAGATGTGGTCAAGTCGAATCGGCCGAACCCATCTGCTGGCCGGCGCGACTAAGGAAGAGGCGGCGCGCATGCTCGTCGGCGAGCTGGGACCGATGGACAAGCGCGACATCGACGATACCCTCGCCGATGTGACGCTCGAGGCTATTCGGGAGGGCGTTAAGTACAAGTACATCGCCCTGCGCAACCTTTTCTGGGCCATTAAGGCAGCGCGCAAGGCTGTTGCGGCGGCCGAGCAGAGAGAAGAGGCCATCGCATGAACATAGTCATCATTACGACGCGGGCTACGCAGCCCAGTATTGTCGCACGAATCCGCGCAGCCTGGTCGAAGGCTATGACCTGGACTCCCACGGATCGCCAGCTGCGGCGTATCGGCGCGGCTATTGAATGCTCTGGCCGCATGGCGGATGTTGCGCTCAAAGCTTTCGCAATTCTGGCCGCCATCTATTTCTCCATCGAAATTGGCATGGCTTTTCTACCTGGCGGAGCAGTTAGCCGCGTACTCGGAGGTTTGCGATGACAACCGCTGCACGGACATTTCCCGAGGATGCTTCCTATCTGTTGATCGGCGCCAACGAAACCGATCACCTCAAATGGGTCACGATCGAGCGCATTACACCTGATCTCTTTCTCTTGAACCATCGGGGCCGCTGCATATGCGTCTCTGAAGCCTGGATTGAGCGTGTGGGAATTGAGGGCCTCGATCGAAAGGCAATCGCTTGGCGGCGCCATATACGCAGGTCTGCCAGGCATGCGGCAAAGGTTTGTTGGGCTGACAAGCCTGAGGCTTTCTCGGGAGACGCCCCTCTTCACGCCGACGCCGCCAAGGAGGAGCGCTGATGTTAGTCCCTGACGAGATCAGGTGCGATGTGTGCGGACGCCAGAAGGGCGAAACCAATCACTGGTTGCAATGCATCACGCAGCCCGCCAAAGAAGAGTTCCCCGCAATCGAGGGAATCGGATTCGGCCCGATCGATGCACCGATTTCCGGGACGGACGTAAAAGTCGAGCACATTTGTTGCCACGCCTGTGCCGTCAAACGCTTTTCACAGTGGCTCGGAACCCTCAACACAGTTGAAAGGAAAATCGCATGACCACAGAAACCAAAACCAAACCGACATCCACACAAGTGGACGCCCTCTGCGAAAAGTTCGACGCGGCGAAAATGGAGGCCGATCTCGCAGGACAGGAACTTTCCAAAGCCAAAGGCGAACTGCTCGCTATGGTGCAGGACTTTGGTTACACGCCCACGAATGCTGAGAAGACGATGCGCCTTGAGGGCACTCTCTACGTTGCCGACGCGACCACCGCTTCGACCTTCGAGATTATCGAAACTTCTGTAGGCGAGCTACAGAGCGAACTCTCTCGATTGAAGCTTCCCAAGGTGTTCGGCACTCTGTTTCAGCGCAAGGTAAAGCACTCGCTGAAGAAGGACGCTGCCTCCACGTTCAAGATCGCCATTGGCGCGTTTGAGGAGACGACACAGACGCGGCTGCTCGGCATTTTTGCCACCTGTTTCAACGTGAACACCAAAGCACCAGCGCTGAGCGTGGAACTGGCCACCGCGTTGCGCGAAAAAGAAGCCGCGGCTGCCGAGAAGGCTGCGAAAAAAGCTGAGCGCGAAGCGAAGAAGGCGAAGAAAGGCGGTAAGTAGATGACCGACTACCAAAAGGCCAAGCGTCCCGATCTCGCAATTCTGGATGTTCTGTCGAGGAAGGTGGTTCCCATTCCGCTTACCACGCTCTATTCGGATGTCTGTCCTGAAGAGTCATGGGTTTCCATCGAAGCAATTGCTTCACAAGTCAGAAGCCTTGAATCAACTGGACACCTTCACTGCTCGCTGGGGCCTGATAGCAGCGTTCCTTTGTATTCGATTACCTGTAAAGGCCGCGCGCATCTGATCGTGGCCGACACGCACACCATCTTTCATAACCACCTGAAAGAGGAGCCTGCAAGTGTTTCGATATGCAACGCGCCAGAAGTTTCAGAAGCAACGGAAGAGTACGAGCCTGCCATCGCGATGCTCTGCGTTGACGAGGCCGAACTTGACAAATGGTGGAAGGCGCTCGACGTAGAGGCGAAAGCGGACGCATTCATGCAGTGGTCACTCAGCAATGACGGCCGCAACTCGCATATCTACATCGATCCCAGCATTCCCGTCGTTGGCACCATTGGAAACTCGTATGCCCCGCTTTCGAAAGAAGCGACGGAAGCGATCCGTAAGGATATACAGGTCCTGCAGAAGGCGGCAAGGCAATGAGCCGGCGCACAAAGAGATCCGGACCGGCGTGGGCGTATTGGCAGCAGGCAGAGACCGCGCTCGAAGAGGCTCAGGACCTGATGCAGCAGGCGGCCACCATCGTCGCACACGATGACCAGCCGATCGCTCTGCCCCCGATGCTGGTGCGCGCCATAAAGCGTGACATAGCCCGCTTCTAAGAGAAGTTCGCCATGCTTGTTCGCGAGCAAAAGCAAAAGGCGGTGCGTTGATGTTGACTCCAGGCTATGTGGGACCGAAGGAACAATGGCAAGCCGAATTGCAGAACGTGAATAAGTTCGGACTGCTTTCGTTCATCGATATTCTCATGGCGCATCTGGACGCATGGAGCGGCGGGATGGACCGCGCCTCACTGCTGAAAACGGTTCGGCGTTCGAAGCAATACGGGGAGTGGGATGCAGCAGAGAAGCGGCATGAGCGTTTCATGGCAAATCCGACCAAGGCAGTCGACGAGATGATACGAGGTTCGCGAGCTGCCAAGAGAGCCGCACGGCGTAAAAAGAGGGGTCGCTGATGGCTTGCGAAGTTCACCATGACGACCAGGGCCGCGGCGCAGGGCGCGCTATTTGAGGAGGCAAGCAAATGACCGAACAGAAAATGACTGTCGATAGGCTGCTGGCTGTAGGCGCCAGCAAACTGCTGCTCTGCGGAGAAATGATGCAGCAGATGCGCAACCTTCAGCGCGATGGCGTCGATCAGCGCTACTGGCGTATGTCCACGCAGCTCTCCGAGCACTTGATCGTTGCAGGTAGTTGTCTGGCTGAGTCGCACCGCATGTTGCTTGAACAGGCGGTGCATGCGGTCACGGCCGCAGAAGGAAGGCAAACGAAATGAGTACTCAGTCCTCACTCTTTCCTGAACCGGTGGAAGTCCAGGTCCACCGCCTCGACGCCGCAATAGCGAGCCTGCTCTTTGGCGGCCGCGGTGGTCCGCTCAATCTGCGCCTGGCCGACGACGAAAAGGCCGTGTTGGAGATGATCCGCTATCGGCGCGGCGCGGCGAAGTCGATCAGTCTGCGCGATATTCAGCAGCGCACCAAACTCGACCCGCGCACCATCAAGCAAGCTGTTCGCACGCTCAGGCTCAATTTCCGTCTGCCTATCGGCAGCAGCAAGAACTCGGAGAGCGGCGGGTACTATCTCATGATTTCGGCCGAGGATCGCGCCATTTGGCGCAAGGACGTCTTAGACCAGGTGCGCGCCCAGGTCGATGTCCTGCGCGCCGCAGACGGCCACCAGGCCGCACTGGAGGCCCTCGGTCAGCTCCGCGAGGAGTTGCTCAGCCAGACCGGCATAGAACAGGGGGCTCGCAATGGCGCAGGCGCCTAACAAACTCTACAACCGAGCGGAGATCCGCAACATTCTCACGGAACTCTCCAACGATTGGGCAAGGATGGTCGTCGAGCACCGCGATGCTTATCGGCACGACGCGTCGCACGTCGAGATGCAATGCAAAACATGCATCGAATGGCACGGGCGCGTTGAAGGACTCCGTAGTGCTGTAGTCCATTTTGGAGGGCATCGTGCCTGACTATCTTTCCACCGAAGAACTCGACGCCCTGGAGGCTCTCTACGCGCGCCAGCCGCGCGATGAATATCTTCCCGCGTCGGTTGCCGCTCGGAACCGTCAGATCCGCCGGCTGATCGACGAAGTCAAGATGTGGCGGCAATCAGCAGGAGACGAGGAGGCCACGATTGGCTGAAAAGAGACTGCCCAACACCGCGGAGCTGATGCGCAAGGCCACACAACTTCGCACTGATTCGGAAGCGTTGATCGTTATCGTGATCCGGGTGAACGATGTTGCATTTTCCGTTGACCCTGGCGTCGCTCCGAAGGATGCCGGCGAAACCATCGAGTCCGAATTGCCCGCTCTCTTGCAGCACCTAGCTGAGAGCAGAGAGAAGGGAAGATGAAGTGGTTCGAGCGACGCACGAAGCCATGTTTTGCCGAGGGCTGCGACTCACGGATTTCGAGGCGGATGCTGATGTGCCGCAAGCATTGGGACCTGGTACCGAACAGCATCCAGTTCGCCGTGTACAACACTTTGGAGATTTGGGAAAGTGGCGGCAGCCCGCGCCTCTACCTGGACGTGATCAAGCGAGCAAGAATCGCCGTTGCTCAAAAAGAGGCACGGCTCAACGAGAGGGAATCACATACGTGATTCACCCAACACCGTCGCTGGCACGAAGGTGCCTGAGAAAGAGGAAGAAATGAGCAAGGTAAAACACACTCATGGTACGTGGACTGTGCTGGGTCCAGTGGGCGCTGGTTCGATGATTGCGGCAAAGGACGGAGAGACGGTTCTTGCCTACATCGCCGTTGTCTACGGTCCGGGTCAGACCAAGGAATCAGCGGGAAACAGTGAGTTAATCGCTGCGTCTCCCGAAATGCTTGAGGCTCTGCGGGCATACCAGAAGCTCGATGACTTTCACGCGAACTGCCCAGAATGCGAAGGTCTTGAGCAGCCGGAAACCTGCGCGAAGTGTTTCCCGCTCGCCGATGATGCGCGGCTCAAAATGCGTGCGGTGCTCGCCAAGGTTTAGGTACCGTCGCGAATGTTGGTACGGTCGCTGGCACTAAGGTACCGAGAAGAAAGGAAATCAGATGCTTAACATAGGGCCAGAAATGATCTCTTGGCTTGAGCGCAAACAGGCTGCTTACCTTTGGGGGCAAAAGTCGTTCATCAAGCCAGTGTTCATCGAACATGCGTTGGGAAATGGCGACTTGCTGTTGGCTGTTACTCCGCTGAACACGCGCCCGAACTATTACCTGATTCGCATTGATTCAAATTGGCTCAAGAAAGACGATACGGAAACGATCTATGACCATCTGGACGAAATCGAGGACGCCATCGAGGAGCAATGCGGCAGAAGAGACTACGAAGACGACGACGGGAATGAGTGTCTTGCGGAATGGCCAGCTTTGAATATCAACTCTGGTATCAGTTGGTGCAACTCGAACGATCTAATCGAGGCGTTCCGCACCCGCAAAAAGAAGAAAGCGGCGTAGGCACCGTCGTGAAGGGAATTTAAGTACGAAGTTCGGAAAAGAAAGGAATCACATTGAGGCCTAAGAAACGCATCCTATTGATCGACTCCAACGAGAATCGACTGTCCATTCGCCGGTATCTGCTTGCGACGCAAGGCTTCGCCGTGATCTCCGCGACCAGCGGCGATGAAGCGCGTGAGATATGCGCCGTGTTTGATCCTGATCTTATCGTCGCTTGCTGGCCGCTGGCCGGCGCGGACTTGGGTAAGCTGCTCGATGAGCTGCACGCATACAACCCGGCTGTTCATTCGTTACTGCTAGCCGAGCAGCTCACTGCCGAGCCCGACGGTATAGTTGCCGACGCAAAGCTCTTGAAAGGTGCCTGTGCGCCCGTCCAGATTGTTGAACGCGTGAAGATGCTGAGTGCGGGAAGACGTGGGCCGAAGAAGACGGTGCAATCGGTCGATTACATGATGGCTTTGGCTCAGCGGAGGATTGCGTAATGGTCCGCACCATGAAAGTCCTGTTCTGCGACAACGAGCACGGCTGCGGAGATGTCACGTTCCCAGATCTCCACGAAGTGGAAGCATCCGACGTGATTAATCCGCCCACTTTAAAAGGGCTGCGCAGGGAGGCGCATGCGGCCGGCTGGAAACGGCACAACGGCGCGGACTATTGTCCTGATTGCGTGGCTTGCAAGTTGGAGGTAGGTAATGGCTCTCTATAACTTCCAAAAGCGGTTCGCGCCCCCGATCCTCTCGGGCGAGAAGAGGCATACAATCCGCGCGGACCGAAAAGATGGCCGGCTACCGAAGCCCGGCGAGTTACTACATCTCTACACCGGTCTGCGCCAAAAAGGCGCGCAGCTTCTGATGCGTGTGCGCTGCACGCGTGTTGAAGAGATCACCATCTATTCAAACTGCCGCATAGCGATCGCGGGTGTGGTGTTGGACTTGGCGGAGCAAGAGCTGCTCGCCCGGCGCGATGGATTTCTCGGCTTCCCAGACATGATGGTCTTTTGGAATGGTCGCAGGCCATTCCACGGCCACATCATTCACTGGCATTTTCCACCTGACGCACCAGCTTTGCCGCCTTCATTGCATCGCCTGGTGATGAAGCGTCGGACATCGCAGCACACCAAAGAGGGCCAGAAAGTTGAACGATCCAGCAGAGGAACCAAGTTATCACCGGCAGTGCCAGTATCCGGGCTGCCACGAGCCCGCAGACGGGCAGAAGCGGTTTTGCAGCAGCAAACACCGAACAGCGGACTGGAAGGCGCGCAGAAAGCCAAGGAAGCCCCAGGAATGCTGCCCTAACTGCGGCTACGAGCTTCAGAGAAAGCCAGGGCGGCCGCGCACGAAGTCGTAGGAGGAATCCGATGGATAACTCGATTCGCAAGATCACCCCAGGACAGATGAAACGCCTGCAGGTGCTGTACGGCCAACTCGCGCGGCATACGCAGGAAGGCGCGGATCGCGCATCGCGGATGGCCTGGGCGTCGAAACTTTTGTTGCGGCCGATCATGAGTTTCAAGGATCTCTCGGACCATGATGCGCGCCATCTGATCGACACCATACAGGGCCAGCTCGGCGTGAAGGTGCCGGCGCGGCCGCGCAAACGGCTCGACCGTGACACGGCTCAGAAAGCCGGCACTGAAGGGCGTCGCGGATACCAGAGCAATGAGACGACGCTGGCTGGACCAAGCGAGTTCGCGCGGATCCGCTATGTACTCGATCTCATCGGTTGGAGCCAGGCACAGTTTGAAGGATGGCTGCGTTCATCGCGCTCGCCGCTGAGTAACAGGACAAACCCTGTGATCCGCACGCTTTACGAGGCGAACCGTGTGTACTGGGCGTTGAAAGGCATGGCCACCGCACAAGGTAAGTGGAAAGGACGGAAGGCATGACATTGACGAAGGAACAGCAGGAAGCGGTCCAGGCGCTCAACGATGCGATCGTCGAGCAGATCGCCGCCATCGCGATGCAGCGCGCCGGAGATCTGCGGAAGGTTGGACTCAAGTTCTCCGAGTTTGAAATGGATCTTCTTATCGTGCACTGTGAAGAGCCGGCGTCCAAGCCGCAATCCGACGCGGAGTTTCTTAATAGCCTGCACATCGCCTCTGATCTGACGGTTGCAGATCCAGGCTCGGAACATCAGGAGCGCCCATGAACTTCCGCGTGCCAGACGACCAGCTATTACCGTGGCCTCCACGGGAGTCGATCTCTGTGCCACGCGCGGCGAAGATGCTCGGCTGTGCTGGAAAGACGGTCCGGAATCTCATTGAAGAGGGCGCAATCCGGGCGTACAAAATTCGGCCGGATAAGCCCACGAGCCGCTACCGCATTCAGTATGGATCAGTTGTCGCTTACATCAAAGAGATTCGCAGGAAAAGCCTACTCGACGACGACGAGAGCGGACGATGAAACACAATGACGATCAGGACTTTCGGCAGCTTCTTTTCCCTTGGAGTCCGCGCTATACGGTCTCTACTAGGAGCGCCTCGGCCATGCTGAGAGTTTCGGTGAAGACTGTTTGCCGCATGATCGCTGACAAGTCGCTCGATGCAGAAAAGTGTTGTCCTGACAAACGAAACAGCCCTTGGCGTGTCAATCTGGATTCCGTCGAGAAGCATATGAACCTGACGATTGAATCCATCTCGTCAGAACAAGCTGCTGAGATTCTGGATATCTCGCTCTATACGCTCTGCGAGATGCTCAAGAATGGCGAGCTGACAGGGCACAAATACCGCAGTGGACCATCCCCCTGGCGGGTGAACTATGCGAGCGTGAGGCAACATCTCCAGCGTCTCAATGCCATGGCTGGCCCCTCATACGACTAACGTCTCGGTAATGTCGGGACAGCTATTTGGTTGTAGGCATCCTCTCTTCTGCACCACTGCCATCGCTCCTAGTCTCGTATTATGCGCACGCGTATCTTAGCCATTCTTCCGCTTCTCGCTTCCTCGCTTCTCTGTGCTCAGTCGCAGTATGTTCAGTTCATCTCGACCACCATTGCGGATGCGGCAGGTAACAAACTCGCGAGTGCCACTCTCACCCTGACGCCGGTCAACAACGCGGGTGCGTCGATCTCGCCGCAGATGACTGGTGGTGGCAGGGTGATTCCGCGGCCGGTGATCTTCAAGGTCGTCGCAGGCGTCATCCAGCCAAGCTTCGGAGTCGCGCAGCTCGTCGATGTCAACCGAGCGTCCGTAAGTCCGTTCTGCTATAACGTCTCGGTTCATGACAATATAGGCGGCGGTACTTGGGTTCTCGATACCTGCCTGCAGCCTTCGTACAGCGCCACCTGGTGCACAGTGAGCGCCGGAGTTACCACATGCAATTACGACAACTATCAGCCGACGAGCGTCCCTGGCGTGATGCAGACGACTGGACCGCCGGGGGTGAACTGGAAAGGGACCTGGTCGAGCGGCGCCACTTATAACTTGAACGACGGCGTAACTTACAACGGTTCAAGCTATCTCAGCACTCTCTCTCTTAATACGGGAACGCCTGGTGAAAGCGGCTGGACAGTCATTGCGCAGGCGGGCGCGCCCGGCCCGAATTGCGCAACCAACTCTCCAGCGGGCACCTGCGATCTGGGAACTACGCAGTTGAAAACAGGTACCGTCGCAGCTGGCACTGCGCCACCTGCAAATGCGCCGTCCGGGGCGCTGATTAGCAACGGACAGCTTGTTCTCCCTGCGAGCGGGCTTTGGTCTCGCGTTGGTACGGTTCTAAGACCGTCAATACCAGCAGATCAAGGTGTTGTAATGGAGCCGAGCGTATTAGTTCCGGAGTCTGGCTGCACTCTCGTTACTTCTCCATGCTGGAAAATGCTATTTGACTCGGGAACTAGCACCCCAAATGTATATTACGCGGAGGCCCCCGCTGCAAATCCCGAGACTGGATGGGTGCGTACAACAACTCCCGTCATCGCCAATCATGCGCGTGTCTTCCTGCTCGAAAACGCCCCTGGAGATTACAGAGCTTTTGTGTCAGGCAATCCTCAAATCGACGAATACCAAGCGTCGAGCGCAGCCGGACCTTACGTTCTGCTTTATTCTGCCGTGGTTCTTAGCGATATTGCGTGGAACGTAAACAGCGTAAACAACACTTCTGGAGTTTGGAGCGGGGGGACCTTTTATCTATTCGTAGAAGGCCAAAATGCTTCTGGCACCGATTCGATTGGCATCTATACTTCTACCGATCTGCACACCTTTACAGCTTATAGCGGAAACCCGATTATACAGTTTCCGCTCGCAGCGGTAGGAGGTCCTAGTGTTCCGCAGCTAGTGGGCAGCATTTGGTATATGTGGCTCCACGGATCACCTGAATTTACTGTCGGATTGCCCGACGATATTTACCGAATGCAGGCCACATCACTAACAGGGCCGTGGACTAACTCCTTAAGCGGTCCCGACCTTGTGCGCACAGGGGCCGATGAAGGTCAGGGCCTGACGTGGGGACAAATTGCTGATCCGTTTAATGTGTCATACAACGGCCAAACTTACCTGTTCTATTCTGCCGATACGGATGGAAGAGAATCGCCGGGAAACGGGACTATTAAACTCGCAATCGCAGGTGCTGGGTTATCTGGACTCGCTGCATTCGGTGGGGGGCCTGTTAGCCCTTGGCAAATGGGCGCGAATTCTGATCAAAATCACGCTGCCCCGATTAGCTATCCGGGGCAGGTAAATATTGGTGTAACGGTGAATTCGTTTCCGGGCGGGGAGCCGCAGGAGATTGGAGGGCCGAGCCTTGCGGTTGGTGGCAGCACCTGGATGAATGGATACCTGTATTTGGGAGACTACGAAAACGCTGGTCTGATCAACTTTGGGATACCCGGCAATAGTGCGTTTTCACAGGGTGGTCTCAGGTGGTGGGACGGTGGAACCTATGGTACAAGCATTAATCATCCAGTGGCAAACGTTTTAACAATCAGTACCAGTTCGCAAGAAGTTGCAAGATTTGATCCAAGCGGATACGCATGGTTTGAAGGTCCGGCGATTGCCTTAGGGGCAAGTACCAATCTTTGGTTTGGGCTTCCGGGAGATACGACTTTAGCAACCGGATGTATCGCGTGGGAGGAGACATCTGGGCACTTATCGTCTATTTGTCACCCCTCGAATGGAACTCTTAATCTGACAGCAGGAAACAATCTAAATCTTCAGGTGAATGCCACCAGCATCTTTCTCAACCAAAAGGTAACGGCGGATTATGCAGGTTACGATGGGTTTACCGTGTCCTATCCCGGTGCCGCGACCGGAGTCTATGCCAGTCTTAGGTTACAGGGCGCAAACAGTGGAGTAGTTAGTCGTATCAAATCAACTTTTGGGGGCAGCGGCTTTGGAAATCAACTAGCCTTTTCAGTAGGCTCAAGTGACACAATTGTGATGAGCGTGCAGGACAATCCGGCAGAGTCTAGCTATTACGTTCAAATCCCCACTCTTCATTCAACAACTGGCACCCGTTATGTATGCGTAGATACTAACGGCGACCTTACATCTTCAGCGGCGATTTGCTCAGGGACATAGGAGATATATGAGGATTATTGCGATCACAATGTTGTTAGTGTATTCGATGTTTGGCGTTGCAGAAAAGCCAAAAGAAGCTGCCAAAATTCCGACCATCACCGCAGAACAGAGAGCGCGATTCTGGCGAGCGCAGGCTGAGGCGATCAACGCGGCAGTACGAGCAAGGGCCGCTCAAGACGTCCTGGTCACCGTTCAAAGCGACTTGCTCAAATCATGCGGGGATTGGGCTTTTATCGCTGGCGAGGATGGGGAGCCTACTTGCAGACCAAAACCTGAGCCAGCGAAGAAGTAGCGCAGTTGTTGGCACGACGGTAGTGGGCAACGCGGGGAAGAAATGGCGATAACTGCCTTACAATCCGCTGTCGGTGTATCCTTTCTTGAGTACATCCAATCATTCAGGAAGGGAAGCATGGGAGCGTTTAGCATTGAGCGATTTGAGGCCGACTGCCGTCAGAACGGCACCCGTTACTGGTACGCGCATGAATTCATGCGATCGCTGGGTTACGACACCTGGACGTCGTTTCAGAAGGTCATAACGAAAGCGATGGGATCGTGCGCGATGCTAGGGATCGACCCCACTGAGGCTTTCGCGCCCGCAACATATCTCGAAGTTGGAAAATCCGAGAAGACATACAAGCTGACGCGCTTTGCGTGCTTCCTTGTTTCCATGCACGCGGACGCTAATAAGCCAGAGGTTGCGAAAGCAAAAGCGGCATTAGCCGCAATCGCGGCTCAGCTCGTCGAGCAACAGATTGCAGAGAGCGATCTGGGGCGGCTTGAAACGCGAGAAGACTTGAAGGCGGCCGAGCGTCAAATGAGTGGGGTCGCCAAGACGGCAGGGCTGGAAGGTGCGCAATATGCCTTTTTTAAGGACGCGGGATTTCGCGGAATGTACAACATGAGTCTTCGCGATCTCATGTCCAAAAAAGGAGTTGATCCGAATAAGACGCTCTACGATTTTATGGGGCTCGAAGAAATGGCCGGCAACCTTTTCCGCGTCACGCAGACCACTGCAAAAGTACGCTCCGGAGACCTGAAAGGTGCACGGACTTTAGAGGCTACAGCTAAGGGTGTCGGACGCGAAGTCCGGAACATGATGGTCAAAAATAGCGGAATCGCGCCGGAGAATCTTCCTATCGCTGAGAACATCGTCAAGGTGAAGGGGCGTCTCAAATCCGCCAATCGTGCGATGAAGAAGTTGGATCGCCAGATAAAGCGTCTCACCGAAGAGGCAGCAAGCACAACTACAGACGACATAGAAGAACTTGAAGATTAAGTGGCGCGGGCCGGAGCGATCCGGCCCGTATGGTTTAGAGATAACTCGGAGCGTACATGCGGTAATTCTGTTCAGTAAGTTCCGGGTCAGAGTGGACGTAGATCATCGTGGTCTCCACAAACGCATGGCCGAGCTGATCCTTGATGGCCAGCAGATGCGCTCCACGATGCAGCAGGTTGGTGGCAAGAGAATGTCTCCTATTCCGGTGCCGGAATAGTCGGCACTATGCCGGGTTCCTGACTATTCCGGGCGTACAAGGAACAGAACGCAGGCTCGCCCGTCAATTGCGCTTGTCGGCGATCCTACCGGATGTGCCGTCCGGAATAGTC